>NZ_JADFBZ010000036.1:0-32809 GCF_015223095.1 Moraxella sp. K127
GATTTGCCCTTATTTTTTGGTATTGTCCAATCAAGGATTTGTCAAGGTTTATCAAGGGTTTATCAAGATGTCTTACACCATCATGTTGCAAATCTTAATTCATGATGCCCATCAATAATACCCAAGCACCCTCCACCACACAAGCCCCACGCCAATCCATACCACAAGATTGACCACGCTCATGACCGCCCCGACTTTCCACCATTGCCCCAGCGAGACATAGCCTGCTCCAAAGATGACAGGGGCTGTGCCTGTGGCGTAGTGCGTGAGCGTCATCATCAGACTGCTTGACGCCGCCAAAATCAAGGCGTAGAGCATGGGCGGAGCCCCAAGAGCCAGTCCCACGCCATAAAATGCCCCAAACATTGCCGTGATGTGAGCGGTCGTACTGGCAAAAAAGTAATGGGTATATAGATACACAAGGGTCAAAATCACCACCGCACCGACCCAGCCAAGACCCATGTCCCCAATGGCAGTCTCAATCTGCCCTGAAAACCATGCAATGAGCCCAAGTTTGTTCAGATAGGTCGCCATCATAATCAGCACGCCAAACCACACAAGCGTATCCCAAGCCGACTTTTCTTTTAGAATGTCATCCCACGTCAGCACGCCTGTCAAAATCACCACCGACAAGCCCAAAAACGCCACCGCTGTCGCATCCACCGCCCACGCATCACCAAACAGCATGGCAGGCACGTTCGCCCATAGCAGAAGCATGCCACTAAATACACCAAGCATGATTTTCTCATCACGGCTTAGTTTGCCAAGCTCGGCAAGTTTTTGGCGAGTAAAGTCTTTGACATCAGGCGTTTGGGTAATCTCAGGCTTGGCAAGGACGTAGATGACAAGGGGCATAAGCAGGATACACGCAAGCCCAGGTAGGAGCATGGCGAGTGCCCACGTTGTCCACGACAGATGAATCTCGTTGCCCGTGGCTTTGCCGACAAGCTCTACCACCAAAGGGTTTGGGGCGGTGGCGGTGATGAACATGGCGGACGTGATTGGGTTGGATTGATAATTTACCAGTGATAAATATTCGCCCATTTTTTTGGTGGTGCCGTCATCGGGCTTTGAGCCAAAACTCTCGGCAATAGAGCGGGTAATGGGGTAGATAATCGCCCCGCCCCGAGCGGTGTTGGATGGGGTAATGGGGGCAAGCAGGGTCTCAGCGATTGCCAAGGAATAGCCAATGCCGAGTGTCTTTTTGCCAAAAAAGCCGATGACATTATACGCAATCCTAGCCCCAAGCCCTGTCTTGACAAGCCCCCGTGAGATAATGACCGCCACAGCGATAAGCCAGATGAGCGGACTTGAAAAGCTGGATAACGCATCTTTCATCGCATCTTTGGGCGTGTCGGCGGTTACGCCTGTCAAAGCAACAAGGGTAATGGCGATGATAGAAATCGCCCCAATGGGCAGCGCTTTGCCAATGATAGCAACAATCGTCCCGACAAACAACGCAAGCAGGTGCCATGCGTTCGGCTCAACGCCTTGTGGCACAGGAATACCAAACCAAATGATAAGAGTAACAAGCACGGCAATGACCGCAGGAATGGGCTTAAATGGCATACGTTCACCTTTTTATTATCGTTAAATTATGGTAAAAATAAAACCTTGCCAATTTCCCTATCGGGTAAAATATCCTTATAAATTTTAAGGATTTAAAATAAAAAATCATCATCTAATATTGATAAAATGCAACAAATATCAAACTTTTATCAGCATGATTTCTTGATTTGATTATAACAGAATTGTTGGTATGAACCCACAAAATATGTGGGGTTATTTAAGGATTGTTTTGATAAATTCATCAGATAAAATGATAAAAATACCACAAAAGTGGTAGAATTGCTCAATTTATGGCTAACTTTTCATGAATATATCAGTAAAATTTATTATTTGGGGTTTGATGATGGTAAAACAGAAAAGCAGAAAAGTGGTGGTATTGGAATGCTGTGTTGTGATGAATGTTTTTTGCATTTTTAAAAACATCTTTTCCAAAAATCATTATTCTTTTATCAATTTTAAAATTTTATAATAACGCTACTTTCCATTTTTAGAGTTGTTATTATGAAATCATCAATCAAATCCCTTGCCTTAGCATTAGCCTTAACTTTGCCCTTTGCCAGCGGTGTCGCTCACGCCAAAACACCAACACAGCCTGTAAAAACGGCAGTTCAATCCAAATCCGTCATTACCCATATCCGCACCCAAGACGACTTAAAATTGCACCTGCAAAAAGACATCCCAAACACCAAACCCAAAGCGATTGTCGTGATTTCGCATGGTTTGGCGAGTCATTCGGGCGTGTTTGGCGATTTTGCCACAACAATGAATGCAGACGGCATTGGCGTGTACCGCTTTGACCACCGTGGACACGGCAAATCGGACGGACGAGACAGCATTCATATCAACAGCTATTTTGAAATGGTGGAAGATTTACGTTTGGTCGTGCAAAAAGCCAAAGCCGAATACCCAAACACGCCCATTTTTGTACTGGGACACAGCATGGGCGGACACATCTCGGCACTGTACGGCACCAAATACCCTGATGACGTAAACGGCTTTATTTTGGCGGCAGGCGTGCTTCGTTATCATCAGATGAATTTTGGCTACCTGCCACGCCCAGAGCCAAAAGACAGTTTTGTGAGTGGTGCGGTGGCGATGACCACGTTGAATTTGCCGTTTAATGGTGAAGGTTTGTCGGTGGGTGGCGACCCATTGATGCTTGAAAAATTCTCAGTCTCTTTCCCTAACAGCTTTAAAGAAGGGCTGGAATACTTAAAAGACCACGGTCGTCAATTTACCGCCCCTGTGATGCTCATTAGCGGTAATAAAGACGTGTTTGTCTCGCCACAAGATGCCATTGATTTTTATAATGAAACCAAATCAAATGACAAAAGTTTGGTGCTGTATCCTAATTTTGGGCATTTACTCATGCTTGAAAAAGGCGGACAAAAAATCAATGATGACGTGGCTGAATGGATTGGCGAGCGTGTGAAATAAGGGCAGAAATGATGAATATTGCGGTCATTGGTATCGGGCAAATTGGCGGTACAATCGCCCAAAAACTTGCTCAGGCGGGGTATAATGTCTCTGTCGCCAACTCAAAAGGCGTGGACGGCGTGCGTGATTTTGCCGACAAAATTGGAGCAAATGCCTGCGATTTGGACACGGTGGGCGTGGGGGCTAATGTGCTGATTTTGTCGGTGCCAACGCCTGCTATTGCCGATTTGCCAAAATCGCTGTGGCAACATTTACCGCCTGATTGCGTGGTGGTGGATACCGCCAATTATTACCCTGAATTTCGGGATAGACCGATTGATGAGATTGATAACGGCATGGCGGAGAGTGTGTGGGTTAGCCGTATTGTGGGGCGAGATGTGGTCAAGGCCTTTAATATGCTACTTGCCCATTCGCTTGCCAATTTGGGTAGTACCGATAAAAAAGACCGCCTAGCCATGTGGGTGGCGGGCAATGATGAGCGTGCCAAAGGGCAGGTTATGACGCTGGTGGAGCAATGCGGATTTGAACCGCTTGACGGTGGCGATTTGGCAGGTTCGTGGCGACAACAACCCAATTCAGCAGGGTATTGCTGTGATTATATCGCCCATGAATTACGCCAAAGCCGTGCCAAGTCCGCCCAAACGCCTGCCAGCGTCCGCCAAAATCGTGCCTATGCGGTGGGCGAGTTACCCAAACTAACAGGGGGCGACTTTTCGCATGAGAATGTGATTCGGGCAAATCGGATTTTGAATGTTTAATTTGGTTGGGATAGAGACGCCGTTTGAGTTTTCAAGCGGTGTTTTTTATTGAAATTTTGCAAAATTAAGCTTTCAGGCTGCCTGAAATCCCCTAATTTTCCCCGCCACATCTTTCATCACCTGCCGAAACCACATCTGCACGGGGTCATAATGGCTTTTGGCATGCCATGCCATGACCTTTTGATGGCCGTCAATGGCAAAAGGCGGTTCTAGCACCGTCAAATCAGGGCATTGTCCTAAAAAATGGGCAGGGACAACGGTTACCAAATCGCTCATTTTAACAAATCAGGCAACAGCGAAAATGCCTGACTGAATGCGTCTCACAGCGTGTTTGCCGATAATTTTAATGCGGTGTGGGCGGTGGCGGAGCTGTTTTTGACAAATAGGTGCAATGGGTAAATTCCGTCCAAATCAAATGGGCGGTGTTTAATCTGTGCTATAATGTCCTTTTGATTTGGACAACACCATGAAAACCCACCTACACGCCCTAATCATCGGAGCGACAGGGGCGACAGGCACGCCCTTGACCGAGCAGTTATTAGCCGATGAGCGATTTGATAAAGTTACGGTATTTGTTAGGCGAGCGATTGAGCTGACCCACCCCAAACTGACCGTTCATATCGTTGATTTTGATACGTCCGACACATGGGCGGATAAGGTGCGTGGAGACGTGCTGTTTGGCTGTCTTGGCACGACCTTAAAGCAAGCAGGCAGTAAATCTAAGCAGTACAAAATCGACCATGATTATACCGTCAATGTCGCCAAAATCGCCCACCAAAATGGCGTGGGACAAATGATTGCCATTTCATCAGACGGAGCAAACCCAAACAGTCCGCTGTTTTATTATCGGTTAAAAGGCGACATGGAGCAGTCATTGTCCGCCATTGGTTTTGATAAGCTCATACTCATGCGACCACCGTTATTAAAACGGCAAAACAGCGACCGCATGGGCGAGCGATTGGGCGAAAAAGTGCTGGGCTTGGCAAACCGATTTGGGCTACTTATGTCCGTCAAACCCATGCCAACCGATACGTTGGCAAAGGCGATGGGACAGGCTGTGTTTGCTGATAAGGTGGGGGTTGTGGATAAGGGGGAGATTTGGGATTTGGCAAAATAGCAGGTTAAGTGATGGATTGTGCTCTGTTGCGACCTGTGTCAAGCAAAATACCGTCTTAGTCCTGCCAGCAGTAGCTCTGTTTCGATGTCAAGCTCGCCCCCAAACTGCACATTTATCATGTCCGCTCCGCCCCCTGTGAGCGTAATCTCAAAATCAGGGTAGTCTGCTCGCACCGCACGCACCGCCCCCACCACGCCAAACAGTACGCCATGATTGACCGCATCAAAAGTTGTTCGTCCAAGCTCGGTGCTATCAAATCGCCCAGCTTTCACCGCAATTTGTTGGGTGCCTGCATATAGGGCATGGCGTTGCATATAGACGTTGGGCAGGATATATCCGCCTAAATGTGTGCCATGTTCTATCAAATCAATCGTTAGGGCAGTGCCACAACCAACCACGCATTGTTTTTTGGTGCGATCAACCACGCCGAGCATTTGTAGCCATCTATCTACGCCAAGCTGATTAGGGTCATAATGGCTTGTCAAAAGGGGGTGGTTGGCGTTCACTTTGGCGAATTCAAACGGCACGTTAAAGCCTTGCAAGGTCTTATTTATGGCGGTGTTAATCTTATCGCCAAGCACGCTAGAAATCCCCACAAATTCAGGCTCAAAGCTCGCCAGCGTGCCAAGCAGTCCAAGCAATAATTCATTGGGGGCTTTTAGATGTTCTTTTGCGTCATGGGCGATAATCGTGTCGTTATCCACTATCCAATATTTTAGGCGGGTATTGCCCAAATCTAGCCAAAGTTTTTTCATGATTTTCCTTAATAAAATGGGTTTTGGTATTTATATAAATTAACCATGCCAAATAAAATCTAATTCACAATTTTTGCCATACCTGCAAATATCGGTTTTATATCGCCATGATCATTTAATAACAATTCGCCTTGATTGCCAATGCCAATGCAAGTGCCTTTGGCATAAATATCTGTCATATTATTTTGCATAAAAATATGAATGAGTTTGTCGGTTAAAAGATGATTGGCGTTAAATTTATCAATAAAATTTTGTAGATACATGGGTTCTTTACATTGATTGCAAATCTCTACCGCTTGAAAGATCGAATTTGTCATGGGAATATATAAATCTTGGGCGGTTGTTTTTGTATTGGATAATTCTTTTAAACACGTTGCTTGATAAAGACCGTCTTTTATCATAGGCGAATTATTGACATTTAGCCCCACGCCAATTACCACACCCACAAGCGTATTTTTATCCAATTTTTTAAAAACAGGTTCAATTAAAATGCCCGCCAGTTTTTTAAAAAATCCTGCTTTGTTATCATAAAAGCCCACGTCATTTGCCCATTTTACGCCAATGGGGGGTAAGTTTTTGGTTTTACGAGTTTGATTGATGTTTTGGATAATATCTAAATGAGATAATTCAAATCCAACCGCCAATGACAATAAGCCCGATAATTGATGTAGTTCAAATTGCCCCTGCCCAATTGGAACATATAAAGACAAAAACACATTGTCCGCACCGCTCACCCATGTCCGCCCATGCTGTCCACGCCCTGCCGTTTGGTGGCTTGCCGTGTATAGGTGGGGGGCGGTGTGGGGGTGCGTGCCGTCTGAAATGGCGTGGATTAGCTGGGTGTTACTGCTGTCTGTCGTGTCAAAATGAGTGTGGGGCGTGGCGGTCAAAAAATTTGGCATGGGGCGGTTTTTGGTCGTTTCAAATGAATAAAAATAAGCTATAATACCATAAATTTGGTAAATGTGAGAGTATGTAACATGATGTATCTGTGGTTTGTGGTCGCAGGAGCGTTTGCGGGCGTGTGTGCAGGGCTGTTTGGCGTGGGCGGTGGTCTTATCATCGTGCCAGCACTGGTGTGGATTTTGGGGGCGTATGGCTTTCCGAGCGAGTTTATCCCCCATGTGTCGGTGGGGACGGCGTTGGCGACTATCATCATCACGTCTATCAGCTCGCTGACCGCTCACAACAAAAAAGGCGGTGTGCGTTGGGATGTGTTCAAAAATTTGACTTATGGCTTGGTGGTCGGTTCGCTGTTTGGGGCGTGGGTGGCGACGCTTATTAAGGGGGATTATTTGCAAGTATTGATTGGTGTGTTTGCCATTGCCATGTCCATACAGATGTTTATGAAAAAGGCGGACGAGAACATCAAGCCCTTGCCCAAGCCGATGAGCCAAAGCGTGGCAGGCGGCGTGATTGGTATGGCTTCGGCGATTTTTGGGATTGGCGGTGGTAGCCTAAATGTGCCGTATCTGACCCACGCAGGTCTGCCCATGAAACAAGCGGTCGGAACTTCGGCAGCGTGCGGTCTGCCTATTGCCATTGCAGGGGCGTTGGGCTTTATGGTATTTGGACGAAGTCATGTGGCAAACATGAGTGAGCCTGTGGCAGGACTGCTTGGCTTTGTACATTTGCCTGCGTTTGTCGCCATTAGTGTGGCGAGCTTTATCACTGCCAAACTTGGGGCAAAAATCGCCCATAAACTGCCAGCAGGGACGCTCAAAAAAGCCTTTGCGTGTCTATTGATTGTGGTGGGTTGTCAATTGGTGTGGAGTGGGGTAGTGGGGTAGAATGTGCCTATTGAGCTTGATATTTGTCATAAGTATGTAGGGGCGTGCTGTGCACGCCTATAAAAAACGACAATATTAAAGAAAGTACTTAGCATGCCCTCATATATCATAATTATGACAGCTTTAAAGTTCTTTGGTTGTATTTTAGTAGGCAGGATCTGAGTAATAGGAGTCGTAATATTCATAATCGTCAGAATAGGGTCTTATATACTCATTTAACACAGACCAAGAAAATATACATGCACCAATAATGCATATAATTATAGTTAAATCTAATTCTGGATTTGGCTTGGATGGCAATCCATAATCATTTTTATTTTCATCGCCAGATTTAAAGATTAAGTATACTATGAATAAAAAATTAAGATAAGGAACTAGTACCCATAAAGTATGCCAGCCTGTTAGGTTGATATCGTGCAACCTTTTTCTTGTTTGCCATAATATTCTCCAGCATGGGTAGATGGCTGAAAGAATTAGATATCCACTTGCAGAATCATAAATGGAGCTTTCTGATAGTATGGCAATGATGATAAAAAAAGCTGTCAAAAGAAATATTAGCTGATTAGCCAATAGGCTTCTCAAATATCTTAGACGACCAATTCTATTGTCTGTATCAACATAATCTTCTTCGTGAGAAAGCTCATTAGATTGCGTTCTTTTTATTTGCTGACTTAAAGCATTTTCTATACCCATAGGGTCTTTTGGTGTGGTTTTTTCATTGTTATAAGAATATGGGTTGTAATCAAACTGAGGTAAAAATTTTAAATCATTCTTGTTTATGTTTTTCATATTTCAATCCTTAGGTTTTATTTTATATACCACTTGATCATTACTAATATTGATTTTATCTAGCTTTTCCATCTTGTGGAGTTCTTCTAAAAAAAATTCAACATAAAAATTTGTTAAAAAATCAAAATTTGATTTTTTGATTTGATCTACAGATATAATAGATTTGCTTTTTATATAGAATAAAATATCATTTTTAACAGTGTTTATTATTTTTTTATTATTATATATTTCTTGGTGTATGTCTTCATAATATAATTCAAATTTTTGTCTATCCCCTACTATCTTTTTGTAGATAGTAGAGTCATTCTCAACTTGTCTGTAATGTATTAATTCATCATAGTCATAAAAATTATATATGGGAATGCCGATGCCTAAGGTATTTAAGCAATACTTTTGAAAATATTGACGTCTCTCATAAATAACTTCATTTTCTTTTATGAGAGATGTTATCTCGTTGATTTGATTTTCTGTAAGATTCATTTTTAATTTCCATGCTTGATGTCAGGACTGGTTATCGGAAAATTTAAAGGTTTATTTTTTAAAGATAGGTAATCGTCTCTAGTAATGTATTCTTGCCTTACCATTTTTTTGCTACTTATTTTTGTCATTTGATCAGATTCTCCTTGCCTGTCTTTAAAGTAAAAATCCCACTCAATAATAACATCTTTTGTGTGATTATCAATATAAATAATAATCTCTCCGCCAATCGGATTTAATTCTTTTTTGCTAACGGTGTCTATGATTTCTTTGTCTATATCAGGAGAGATATTGTCCAATATATATTCTATTGAGACGGGTTCTTTTTCCTTAAAAAATATCTCTTGAATGGCACCTAGTGCGATAGGTGTGGTCATAACCGCCATAACTTTCTTAAGCATTGTAACTCCTTAAAGGTGTAATTGTAACTCTTTAGCGACTTCATCGGTAATATCTACTGTATTGCCGGACTTTAATCTATTTCGGATGTGCTCAGGAACTTCGCTGTCATTAATACGCTTTGTTTCGACTGTTTCACTCCATGATTGGGTTACTTGATCGTACGAGTAATATTTAAAAGTTTTAATAATAGCTCTGTCCACGGCTTTTGCCAAAGAAACAACACCTTGCAAATTCTGTTGTACTTCTACAGGAAGTCTTTGAAAGCTTTCAATGAAAAAATTTCTAATTTCTTCCCAAAAAATAACCACAGCCGCACCAACAGCCGCACCTGCAGCCATCCAAAGTAGTAGGCTTACTGGATCAATCATATATCATTCCTTATTTTTAACTTGATTAAATGTTTTTTCGCCAAGTTGGGTTTTTACATATTCTTCACTAACTTGCTTGGTTGTTATTTGTGAAAATTGGTTTGCCTTTTGACTTGTCTTAATCTCATCAATTGCTTTTGTAAAATGAGAAAGAGAGACAGAATTATCGCCACTTCGTGAAGCAGACAGAGCTGACTTTAACACGCAGTTGCTAATATCACTGCCAGACAGCCCGTCTGAGTGTTCTGCCAAAATCTCAAAATTGACATCAGGGGCTAGGGGTAGGGCGGTGGGGATGTATTTTTGCCACAATTTTTGGCGATTGCCTAAGTCAGGTAATTCAAAAAGAATATGCGATAGGATTCTTCGCATAAAAGCAGGGTCATAATTTTCAATAAAATTGGTGGTAAAAATAATCAAGCCTTCGTGGTCGTTCATGAGTGTCAGCAGTACCGAGCGGGTTTGATTGACACTCACATCGGTGGCGTGCGACATATTGGTAACACGGCGACTTAAAATAGCGTCTGCTTCATCAAAAAAGATAATCGCATTTTGCTCTTTGGCGGTGTTAAAAAGGGCTGTGATGTTTTTGGAAGTTTCGCCAACGTATTTTGATTCTATCTCGGCATAATTGACGGCGATGAGTGGTTTGCCAAGTTCATGAGCAATGGCGTGTGATGCCATGGTTTTACCTGTACCAGGTAAGCCGTATAGGTTAATGGCGATTTGGCGTTGGTGGGCGTGTGTGGTGGCAAGACCCCATGTGTTAAAGATGTGTTCGGCGTGTTTTTGGTAGGATAAAAAGTCGTGAATGCTGTTTAGGGTGCTGTCTGGTAGGATTAAATCCTTGACAGTAAATTTTGGGGTTGTTAGACTAAACTGCTGACTGCTGACTGCTGACTGCTGACTGCTGACTGCTGACTGCTGACTGCTGACTGCTGACTGCTGACTGCTGACTGCTTGGGCGAACTATGGGCATAAGATGACTCTGATACAATAGGTTTGGATATTATAACAAATATACACAAATTTTCTAGGGGAATTTTTGATGATTTTTATTTTTTTAAAACAAGCCAAATCAATAAATTAAGTTTTTCATATCTATAAATTTTTGCTAAAATACACCCCTTTTCCATACCCAATCCCAATCATCATGCGTCTAAAATCCCTAAAACTATCAGGCTTTAAATCCTTTGCCAATCCCACGACTTTTACCTTTAAGCACGACGTTACCGCCATTGTCGGGCCAAACGGCTGTGGCAAGTCTAACGTGATTGATGCCATACGTTGGGTGCTGGGCGAAACGTCTGCCAAACAGCTTCGGGGTGGGGCGATGAGCGATGTCATCTTTGCAGGCGTGGAGGGGCGAGCGGGCAAGAGTTTGGCGAGCGTGGAGCTGACCTTTGAGCATACCCAAGATGAGAGTACAGGCATTCGCCATGCCCTAAACCTATACCACGAGCTGACCCTACGCCGTCAAGTGACCAAGGAGGGTAAGTCTGATTATTATATCAATGGGCAAAAGGTACGTCGCCGTGATGTGGTGGATGTATTTTTGGGAACGGGGCTTGGGGCGAGAAGTTATGCGGTGATTGAGCAGGGTATGATAGGGCGGATTGTTGATTCTAGCCCCATGCAACTGCGTGAGTTCATCGAAGAGGCGGCGGGTGTGTCACGCTATCAGGCACGCCGAGCCGAGACCGAAAAACAGCTCAATGAAACCAAGGACAATCTGGCACGTCTTAATGACTTACAAGGCGAGCTGAAAAAACAGCACAAAACACTCATTCGCCAAGCCGAATCCGCCAAAAAATACCAAGCCCTAAATGATGAGCTGTTTGAGCTGAATAAAAATGACTTATTAAAACGCATTTTTGAGGCGTGGCAATACCTAGAAACCAAAAAACAAGACAAAGACAAATCCGCCCAAATCCTGCACGAGCTAGAACAAGCGGTCAATAAAGCCAAAAAAGAGCTGGATGTCCACTCAGCCAAACTTGCCGAGGCAAACTGGCTCAAAGATGACGCACGCGACAACTACCATAACGCCCGCATGAAAGAGCAGACGGCAGAGCATAACTATTATAGCCTAAACCAAGAGATTGCCAGTTGTGAAGACAAAATCGCCCGCCTAACCGAACTCAAAGCCCAGTCGGAGGCGAGCATTGTGGAGAATCAAAAAAGCATTGATGAGATTGACAAAGAGCTTGGGCAAATCAGCCCTGATGTGACCGAGAGGGCGTTAAAGCTGACCGCCTTACAAGAGGAGCTGACCCAAGCCCAAGGGGCGTTTAACACCGCCAAACAGCAAGTGGGCGAGCTTACCCAAAAAAAGAGCGACCTAGAAAACACGCACAAACTGGCGACAGCACAAAAAAACCGCCTGCTCATGAGTCACGAGCGAGTCACCAAAAAATACCAAGAACTCATCAATAAGCATGAAAACAAAGAGCAAAACCACGACAAAGAACAGGACGAGATAAAGACGCTGACGAGCAACATCGCCACGCTAAACCTTGCCATTGATGAGTTATCTGATGATGACGGCAGACAAGTGTTTGATGAAAAAAGTCGGCAAGTCAAAGCATTACAAGATGAGCTGTCTGCACTAGAAAAACGCCATGCGTCCATGATGGGCGAGTATGATACCCTACACAAACTGGTACATAAACCCAAGCACGCCCCGTCCGCCCATGATGACAGTGCAGACAACAGTGGGGCTGATGGTGTGGTCGCTGACACCAAAAGTGGCGTGGATGGTATCGCCATGTCCCAACTGGACTCATTAAAAGACAGCATTAAGCTGACCCGTGATGGCGAAAAACATGCCGATGTGCTGGATAAATTTCTGGGCTTTTGGCTGGACGCTCGGGTGATGGGCGATGGGCGTGATTTTTCTTTGTTACCACTCATCAATCATCTGTCAACAGCCACGCACGATGGCAAGCACAGTCATGATGATAAAAAGGATAAGAAAAAAGACGGCAAAAAAGCCAAGCACAAAGGCGATACATCAGGGCTATCTGCCCATGAACGCTTGCCGAGTATGGTGCTGTATACCGCACCCAATTTTAGGCAAAGTAGCGACAAACTCATTCCGCTCACTGCCTTGATAAAATCGCCCACATTGGCACTGTGGCAGGGCGTGTATCTGTTAGATGTGGATACCCAAACGCTTGATGAGCAGGGCTTTGACGAGCTTGTTACCGCATGGGCGGATGAGCTTGCCCAAGGCGTGCTGATTTTGACAAAGACAGGATGGATTATCGGCTCTTTTGGGGTCATGCACGTCTCTGCTTTGGGGCAGGGCGGACAGGGTCAGGGTATGCTTGGCGAGCGAGCCGAACACGCCAAACGCCTAGATGAGCTAGAAGAGAGACTGGGGCAGATAGAGAGCGAGCTAGATGACAAACAGCGGTCGTTAAAGGCGATGATGAGTGAGTTAGATGTCCTAAGAGTGGCACAAGAAGAACGCCACGCCAAGCACAGCGAGCTGACCCACAGCCTACACGAGAGCAAGGCAAAACTGGTCAAACTAGAACATCAAATAAGCCAAGATAAGCTGATATGGGAGAATTTTAACAGCCAAAAGATAAGCCTTAGCGATGAACTCTCCGAGCTAGATGGCGAGCTTAGGCTCATGGATGATGAGATTGGACGTAGCATGACGGCACTAGATGAGCATTTGCCGATATTGCAGGTCGCCCAAAACACCCTAAATGTGCTGTCGGTAAGCGTGGATGAGCTGTCAGGCAAGGTCAGGCAGATGACCCAAGACAGACAGGAGCTGACACTCAAACAGACCACACTCACCCAAAACAAAGCCCACGCCACAAGGTTGTTGGAGTTGTCCCATGAGAACGTGGCAAAGGCGGATGCTGAGACCAAGAAGCTTATCGCTCAGAGCGTGGCGATGAGTGAGCGACTGCCTGTGTTAGAAGATGCCTTTAAGCAGGCAAAAGCTGAGACCGCCGAGCTAAAAGTGCAAAGCGAAGAGCATGAAGCGGTGGCAAAAACGCTGGTCATCATGCAAGGCAAGCTACAAGAGAATCTGACCGATGCCCATGCTAAGTTCGCTGCTGCACAGGCGAGCATTGCCAATGCTCATGCCGATGTGGCGGTGGGGGAGAGCCGTTTGGCGGATTTGGGCGAGCAGATGCTTGGCATGAATGAGCAGTTTAACCTGCCGTCCACGTTGGCGGACTTTCGGGCGAGTACGCCTGTATTTGCCGACAACAGCTCTCGCATTGAGCACATTAAGGCGGACATTGAGAAGCTAGGGGCGGTCAATCTGGCGGCGGCGGCAGAGCTTGCCGAGTTAGAAGAGCGCGTCTCGCCCCTAGATGAGCAGGTGGCAGACATCACAGACAGTATGAAAAAACTCCAAGACGCCATTCGTGCCATTGATGACAAGACCAAACAGCTGTTTTTGGGCATGTTAAAAGCGGTCAATGATGAGATGAATGCGTTATTTGCCAAAGTGTTTGGCGGTGGGCAGGCAAGCCTAACACTCATTGATGATGAGAGCTTGCCCAAGGCGGACAAATGGCGGGCAGGACTCGTGCTAATGGCACAGCCCAAAGGCAAAAAAAACTCACGCCTTGCCGTGCTGTCAGGGGGCGAGAAAACACTGACTGCCCTAAGTCTGATTTTTGCGATTTTCAAACAGCACCCTGCTCCGTTTTGTGTGCTTGATGAAGTCGATGCCCCCTTGGATGATGCGAACGTGGGGCGGTTTACGAGTCTGATTCATGAGTTGTCAGACAGCGTGCAGTTTATTTTTATCAGTCATAACAAACTTGCCATGCAAGCGGCACATGAGTTAAAGGGCATTACCATGCCTACGGCGGGTATTTCTAGTCTGGTGACGGTCAATTTAGAAGAAGCAGAGAAATATCTAGAACCCCGTGAATGATAAAAAGGGTGTTTGGATAAGTGCGGGGTGCTTGTTATTTCGGTGTGTATTTTGGGGATTTTTAAAATAAAAATGGTTGGCATTGCTTGTCTGTGTTTTTGTTTTCAATATTAATTATCTATCATTAAAAATATCCGCCAATTTTACAACTTTTATACAACCGCTAAATGAGTTGCAAAATTAGTTTGATAAGCTAACCCATCTTTTACCGCCCAAATCATGGAACTCATCATGCACACCAAACATCGCTCATCTGGACGTTTTTTATCCTTATCCACCCTTGCCCTATCTGTCATGGGCGTATCGCTTGTGGCATGTGCCAATGCCAAAGATTATAGCCAAGACGGCAGTGTCTATCAGTTCATGGAAGCCGAACGCCAAAAGTCCAACACTAATGCCATGTATCAGTATGAGCAGAGCATGCAAGGCTCGCTGTTTGCCATGTACCCGACCTATTGGCGACTTAACAACGACATCACCTATCATGACCCTAGCACCATTAACAGCTTTGTTCAGCAGTACCCCAACCACGTCATCAGCGAAAAACTCGTGGCAGACTATGCCGAAGAAAAGGCACGCCAAGGCGACTATCACAGCGTGCGTGCGGTCATTCCTAATATCCGCAATGCCGATGCGTCCGAAGCATGTGCCATCGCCCTAGGTTATAACGGGGCAAATGACGCCCGTGCCTTAGAGCAAAAAGAGAATGTCTGGCTAAACACCCAAATCAGGCAGTCTTTGTGCGACAAGCTCGCCCTAGAAATGGGTAATAACCGCCACATCAGTCGCACCGACCGCCACGAACGGCTGATTCGCATGATGAGAATCGACGCCCGTCAGCTGTCATCACGCAACCCGCCCCTTGATAAGAGTGCGGACATCATCAGCCTTGCCCGTCAGCTTAACCTAGCCATCGATTATGGCACGCTTGCCAGTATCCGCTCGAACCCCAACGGCTTTTTTAGTCGGTTTCACGCCATGCCGTTTAGCGAAACCAATCAATACCTATATGTCTATGCCATCAGCCAACTGGCTCATCGTTCATATTGGGAAGCCAGCACTCAGCTAAATTACGACATTAATCAAGACAACGCCCGCCCCCAAAAACTGCTCTCAGACATGGCACGTCGCTATGCGTGGCGGAGCATTGCCGTTAAGCGTATGAACATGAACACCGATGACGGCTTTAATGTCGAAGCGGTGCATTGGTTTAGAAACAGCCTAGGCGAGCCGTTTAACTTTGAAGAAGCCGAAGATTATGCCCAGGCAGGGATTTATTTTGGACAATGGACGGACGTGATTAACGCCATTGGGGCGATGAGTAAGACCAAGGCAGGCGAGAACATCTGGCAGTACTGGCTGGCTCGTGCCTATGAGCAGACGGGCAAGGGCGGACAGGCTCGTCAGATTTACCAAAATCTCACCAAAAATTTAGACTATTATGGTCTGCTTGCTCGTGATAGACTAAATATGCCCCTGACCGCCAATGACATCGGCGGTATCGGTATGCCAAACATCAGTGCTAGAGATACTGCTCGTATCATGCAAAACCCTGATTTTGCTCGTGCCTTTAAGCTTATGGAGAGTGGGGCGAGCATGGAGCACATTCAGCGTGAGTGGAACTGGGCGGTGCGTACTACCACGAACGCAGGCGACCATCAGCTCGTGCTTGCTGCCGCCAAAAAAGCTCATGATATGGGAATTTATAGCCGTAGCATTCACGCCATGGAAAACTCGCCCCTAAGAGCATCAGCGATTAGCCACCCCATGCCTTACCAAAACAGCTTTATGACCCATGCAGGCAGTGCAGGCATTGACCCTGCATGGGCATATGGTATCACTCGCCAAGAGAGCCGTTTTGCTGCCAATGCTCGCTCGGGCGTAGGGGCAGGCGGTCTTATGCAAATCATGCCAAACACCGCCAAGATGATTGCTCGTAAAATCGGCGGTAGTGGTAATTCAAGCGACCCTGACACCAACATCCGCTATGGCACATGGTATCTGTCGGATAAGACCCGTGATTTTAATGGGCAAATCGCCCCTGCCACCGCCGCTTATAACGCAGGCACAACGCCCGCCCGCAAATGGCTACCCAAGCATGGCACCATCAGTGCTGACCAGTATGTCGAAGCCATTCCCTATGGCGAGACCCGTGAGTATGTCAAGCATGTCATGGAAAACGCCACCATCTATGGCGTGATACTCGGCAGATATACCCCAATTAGCCAACGCATGGGAACAGTATCGCCATCTTGGTAATGGGTGTAAGATAAAAAACCGTCCAATAGGGCGGTTTTTTTGTGGATTAGGCGTTGGGCTGGCTTGCCAAAATATCATTTAAATTGACTTCTAGCCACTCCACCAAATCCGCCACTTTATCGCTTGCCTGTTTGCCCCAGTCGGTAAGCGTATATTCCACATGGGGCGGAACGGTGTCAAAGGACTTGCGAACAAGCATACCGTCCGCTTCTAGCTGTTTTAGGGTTTCAGACAGCATGCGCTCGGACACGCCTTCTATCTCGCGGCGTATCTCGCTAAATCGTTTTGTGCCTGATTGTAGCACAACCAGCACCAAAATCCCCCAACGGCTTGTTAGATGGTTTAAAATCGCTCGGCTGGGGGCAGGCTTTGGCAAGGACTTTGCCCCTATCGTCATCGTGGTGTTGCATGGGTTTGCCTTTTTTAAATTGGGTTTTAGTGGCGTGTAAATACACCATATATTCACTTAATTTTAAAAAAGTAATAAAATCAATTACTTAAAAACTTTTTTCAAATTATTTTCATACTAACAAAAGTGTAAGTACTTACATAAAATAAATGACTTGCCTATAATACACCTTATCAACCCAACATTCAATCGGAGTTTTTATGAAAAAATTTGCAGTTATCGGTGCTACTGGTCTTGTCGGCGGTGCGGTAGTTAAAGAGCTTGCCGAGCGTGGACATAGTGTTACCGCTTTTGCTCGTAACACAGATAAGGTCTATCAAGCCCACAACGTGCAAGCGGTGGCGGTGGACGTGAATAGTCCTGATTTTGCTGATAAATTGGTAGGCTTTGATGCGGTGGTCAATGCCTTTAATGCAGGGTGGGAAAACCCTAATATTATCAATGACTTACAAACAGGTCATGCCAATATCCTATCTGCCGTCAAGCGTGCAGATGTGCCTTATGTGCTGGTGGTGGGCGGTGCAGGTAGCCTAAATGTCGCCCCAAATCTGCAACTGGTGGACACGCCCGATTTTCCTGCCGATGTCTATCCTGCGGCGAATGTGGTGCGTGAGCTGCTCGGCGAGCTTCGTACTCGCACGGACGTTAACTGGGCGTTTTTGTCGCCTGCGGTGATGTTTGCTATCAACCCTGTTTCTTTTGAAAAAACAGGCACTTACCGTATCGGACAAGATGACGTGCTGACCAATGCGGACGGCTCACCTGCCGATATTAGCGTGGCGGATTTGGCGGTGGCGATTGCCGATGATATTGAGCAAAAAGCCCATTTACATCAGCGATTTACGGTGGCGAATTGATTTAATGATACTGTTTAAAATACCGTCTGGGCGTGGCTTGGGCGGTGTTTTTTCTAATTTAAATAGAGGCAATGCGATGATAACTATTTTACCCTTAGATGACACCCGTTTATCTCAATTTAAACAACAAATGCAACTTAGCTTTAAAGACACCTATGGCGACGAGTTGCCCGAGCGTCATATCAATGATTCAATGCAAAAGCAAGGGGCGATTGCTTATATGGCGGTGGAAAATGGCGAGATGATTGGCGGTGCAATTGTCGTTATCAATGGCGATAAAGGTGAGCTGGATTTTTTGTATGTCAAAAGTGGCATTCAAAGCAAGGGCGTGGGGCAGACAATCTGGCAATTTATAGAATCGCACCATAAAGCGGTTCGGCTATGGCATTTATTAACGCCTTATTCTGCGGTGCGAAATTTGCATTTTTATATCAATCGCTTGGGCTTTGTGGCAACCGAATTTTATTGTGACAAAAACCCCAATCCGCATTATCCTGAATATGCCCATGATTTGATGTTAAGTTTGCAAAAGCAGGTTTGAGTTAGCATTGACACACCGCCCAAAATTGACTGATGTTGGTTTTGGGTGGTTTTTTTATTGTCTACCACACCAATCTGGGCTAAAACAACCCAAACTTTTAAGACAACCCTAAGGCAAATATACAAGCCAAACAATGGTTTGCCAAAGCCTGTGAAAATGGCTTGGAAATCGCTTGTCAATACCGCTAGTCCACACAAGCCCGTCAATGTACGAGTTTTTTATGGTAAATTAACAAAAGCTAATTGGCGGTAATTTGCCCCAAAAAACCTTTGCCAATACCCCAAAAAATATGCTACACTAGGGCGATTTTGCAGTTTTTGAAATGGGTTTCAAAAGGCAAAATTGAGCAAAATTTTTTTCCATTTTCAAATTTTATTTTAAGGATAAGTCATGAGCAAACAGCCTGTTCGTGTTGCGGTAACTGGTGCCGCAGGTCAGATTGGTTATAGCCTATTGTTCCGTATTGCCAGTGGTGAGATGCTTGGCAAAGACCAACCTGTGATTTTGCAACTTCTAGAAATCCCTAACGAAAAAGCCCAACAAGCCCTACAAGGCGTTATCATGGAACTTGATGACTGTGCTTTCCCACTACTGCATGACGTGATTGGCACGGACGACCCAAATGTGGCGTTCAAAGACGCAGATTATGCCTTGCTTGTCGGTGCTCGTCCCCGTGGACCAGGCATGGAGCGTGCCGACCTACTTCAAGAAAACGCCAAAATCTTTACCGTGCAAGGCAAAGCCCTAAATGATGTGGCAAGCCGTGATGTGAAAGTTTTGGTAGTCGGCAACCCTGCCAACACCAACGCTTACATCGCCATGAAGTCTGCCCCAGACCTACCTGCCAAGAACTTCACCGCCATGCTACGCCTTGACCACAACCGTGCCTTGACCCAAGTCGCCAAAAAGACTGGCAAAGCCGTCAAAGACATCAAAAAGCTCACCGTATGGGGCAACCACAGCCCAACCATGTACGCTGACTACCGTTTTGCCACCATTAACGGCGAGAGCGTCAAAGACATGATTAACGACCAAGAATGGAATGCTAATGTATTCCTACCAACAGTTGGCAAACGTGGTGCGGCAATCATCGAAGCTCGTGGCTCATCATCGGCCGCCTCTGCTGCCAATGCTGCCATTGACCACATGAGAGATTGGGCGTTAGGCTCAAATGGCGAGTGGGTAACCATGGGTATCCCGTCTGACGGCTCTTATGATATCCCAGAAGGCGTGATGTTTGGTTTCCCTGTAACCACCGAAAACGGTGAATACAAAATCGTTCAAGGTCTTGAAATCGATGAGTTCAGCCAAGAGCGTATCAACATTACCCTAAACGAGCTAACCGAAGAGCGTGATGCGATTGCACATTTGCTATAAATTGCCAAAGTCAATCATGCGTTGAATTGGGAATGTAGGGGCGAATTACATTCGCCCAACGCCTGATAAATATATAATTGATTGGTAATAGTGATATACCCCTGCCTTGTGGTGGGGGTATTTTTATCATTTAAAACGTCACTTTCGACTTAAAATGCAAACCATTGATTATCCCATCATTATTTTTGGAGTTGTAGGGGCAAATGGCAATTTGCCCTTTAAATCAATCGCTTGTATGAAGTTGAGAATAGGGCATTTAAAAAGGATTTGCGGGGACATACTTTGCACGCCCTAGGCATGACGTGTCATTTTGATACTCGCCCCATGCACCAATACCGCCAGCAACATCACACCTGCTCCGACATAGCCTATCATGGTCAGTCCTAGGGCTTGATGAGCGATGACCATGCCACCAAGCAACGCCCCGCCACCGATGCCGATGTTATAAATCCCCGAAAACAGACTCATGGCGACGTCCGTGGCGTGTGGGGCGAGTTTTAGGGTGCGAAGTTGTAGCACCAGACTGATGGCGGTCATGCTCACGCCCCACAGCACCGTCAATGCCGTCCACAGCATGACATGACCTGCCAATATCATCATCAGCATGAGACTGACAAGCACGCCAATCATCGCCAGCCACAAAAATCCCTGCTCAAAACGCTCATAATACCGCCCAAACAGCACACTCGCCACAATCCCTGCCAAGCCAAAGATGAGCAGTACTGCCGTGGCGTAGGTCGGGCTAAACGCATTGATGTGCAACACAAACGGCTCGATATAACTATAAGCGGTAAAATGTGCCGTGACGGCTAGGGCGATCATGAGATAAACAGCGATAAGGGGTTTGTTTTTGGCGATGAGTGTCAGGCTCGATAAGTCGCCCACGTTGCGACTGGGTAGTTTTGGCAAAATGTACCATAGCACCATCATGGCAATAAAAGCAATCGCCCCAATCGCCCCAAAAGTCGTCCGCCAGCCCAGATACTGTCCCAATATCCGCCCAAGCGGTAATCCCAACACAGTCGCCAATGCCGAACCTGTGGCGAGCATGCCTAGGGCGGTAGTTTGTTTGCCTTTGGGGGCGACACGGACAACAAGGCTTGCCGTGATAGACCAAAACACCGCATGAGCCAGTGCTACGCCTGCCCGAGCGATGAGTAGTACGGCAAAGCTACTGGCAAGTACGGTCATGATGTGACTGATGATAAAGATGATGAATAAGCCCATGAGCAGTTTTTTGCGTTCTATCTTGGCGGTTAGGAGCATGGCGGGTAAGGATAGGCACGCCACAATCCATGCATACACGGTCATCATCACGCCCACTTCATGAGCAGGCATGCCAAAACTTGCCCCAATGTCAGAGAGTAGGGCGACAGGGATAAACTCGGTGGTGTTAAAGATAAAGGCGGATAGGGCTAGGGCGACGACACGCAAGGTGCGAATGCGGTTGGCGTGGGCAGAGAAGTCGTGTTGGGGGATGTGGGTCATGGATAAAAAGGCGTATTTTAACATAAAATATTTCATTCTCAACTTAAAATGGTAACTTGTTGATTGTTTGATAACTATTTTTTTGGAGTTGTGGGGGTAAATTGCAATTTTCCTGTGATAAATCAATTGCTTATATAAAGTTGAGAGTGGGGCATAAAATACTAAAATGTTGTATCAAAAATGGCTTGGGTGTAAAATAGGCGTTTATAGTATTATCAAGGAAAAACCATGACCGACTTTCACAAAACCCCGTCCGATGTCCGCCACGCCCGAGTGCTTGCTGTGCGTGCGATGCTTGCCGAGCGTGGACTGTCCGCCCTTATCATACCGTCTGCTGACCCACACATGTCCGAGTATTTGCCTGTGTATTGGCAAGGTCGGGCGTGGTTGTCTGGCTTTACAGGGTCGGTTGGCACGCTGGTCATCACACAGGATTTTGCAGGGGTGTGGACGGACAGCCGTTATTGGGTGCAAGCCCCCATTGAGCTTGACGGCACAGGCATACAGCTACAAAAAATGGAGCAAGCTCATCCCACTTATGCCAAGTTTTTGGCGGACAACCTACCCCAAGGGGCAAAAGTGGCGATAGACGGGGCGGTGTTGTCTGTGGCGGAGTTTGACAGTCTAAGCCAAGCCTTTGCCGAGCGTGGCATGGAGCTTGTCATTGATACTGACATTTTGGGGCAGATTTGGCAAGACCGCCCAAGCCTACCCAACGCTCCGATTTATGTGCATGATGAGACGTTTGTGGATACGAGTGCCAAACAAAAACTTGCCAAAGTGCGTGAGGTTATGACCCAAAAGGGGGCGACTCATCATCTCATCAGTAGTCTTGATGACATTGCGTGGCTCACCAACTTGCGTGGGGCGGACGTGAATTTTAACCCTGTGTTTTTGTCGCACCTCTTTATCACGCCAGACACGGCAACTTTATTTGTCCATGATGATAAGCTCACAGATACCGCCAAGTCCGCCCTAAGCGTGGCAGGCATTGACGTGGCTCATTATGACAGCGTGGCGGAGCGTTTGGGTGATGTGGCAAGCCTACTGTTTGACCCTGCCAAAGTGGCGGTCGGTACGCTGACCCATTTGCCAAAAACTGCTACACTCATCAAGGCGGTCAATCCTACCACCGTGCTAAAAGCCATAAAATCCGACAATGACATTGATCATATCCGCGGGGCCATGCGTCAAGACGGCGTGGCGTTGTGTGAGTTTTTTGCCGAGCTAGAAGACAAACTTGCCCAAGGCGAGCGTGTGTCTGAGCTTGACATTGATGAGATGTTGGAGCGTGCCAGAAGTCGCCAGCCAAACCATGTTTCGGCAAGTTTTGATACGATTGCAGGATTTCGGGGTAATGGGGCGATTGTGCATTATCGGGCGACAGACGAGCGATTTGCGTATTTGGACGGGGACGGCTTGCTACTCATTGACTCAGGGGCTCAGTACAAAAACGGCACGACCGACATCACTCGCATGGCAGGCGTGGGGCAAATTAGCGATGATGAAAAGCGTGATGTTACCTATGTGTTAAAGGCTCATATCGCCCTAGCAACCGCCCATTTCCCCAAAGACATACCGTCCATGCAACTAGACGTATTGGCTCGTAACCAACTGTGGCAACAGGGGCTAGATTATGGGCATGGGACGGGGCATGGTGTGGGCTATTTTCTAAACGTCCACGAAGGCCCGCAGGTCATCTCACGCACCGCCCCTGTTACACCTGAGCGTATCATGAGTGAAGGCATGATAACCAGTAACGAGCCGGGGCTATACCGTGAAGGCAAATGGGGCATACGCCTTGAAAATCTGGTGGTGGCGGTCAAGGCACGCCAGAGCGAGTTTGGCGAGTTTTTAAAATTTGAAGATTTGACCTTATGCCCATTTGACACCCGTCTAATACTGCCACATCTTTTGACCGAACAAGAAAAACGCTGGCTCAACGACTATCACAAACGTGTCCATGATGAGCTTATCGGACGTGTGGACGGTCGGGCAAAAGCGTGGCTCGTTGAGCGGACGCAGGCGGTGTAAACTGTTTTATTCATTAAATACCAATTTTAAATTTTAATTTTAAATAACCTACAAGGAAAACTCATGCTAAACCAAAATGCCCTAAATCATAACCTATCTGTCGTCCAAGACCTTGCCCCGACCGAGCTGTGGCGGTGGTTTGCCCAGATTTGTAGCATTCCACACCCGTCTTATCACGAAGAAGCGATAGCAAGCCATATCGTCTCATGGGCAAGTTCTCGTGGACTCACCGTGTGGCGTGATGAGATTGGTAATGTCATCATCAAAAAGCCTGCCACAGTCGGCATGGAAAACCGCACGCCCATTGCCTTGCAAGCTCATCTAGACATGGTGCCCCAAGCCAATGCCAGTACGAGCCACGACTTTACCAAAGACCCTATCATCATGCGATTTAGCGATGACAAGGCGTGGATAAAGGCGACTGATACCACGCTAGGGGCGGATAACGGCATTGGCATGGCGAGCTGTTTGGCGGTGCTAAGCGATGAGACGGTGGCTCACCCTGACATCGAAGTGCTACTGACCATGACCGAAGAGACGGGCATGGTGGGGGCGATAGGTTTACAGGCGGGGACGCTGACCGCCCCAATCATGGTCAATACCGACACCGAAGAGATAGGCGAGATTTATGTGGGCTGTGCAGGGGGCGTGGACGCTGATTTGGCGTTGCCTGTGAGCCATGTGGATAACGGCTATGACAGTGCGATGAGTCTGACTGTCAAAGGCTTAAAGGGTGGGCATTCGGGCGTGGACATTCACAAAAACCGAGTAAATGCCATTAAACTGTTGGGGCGAGTGTTGGTGACTTTATCACAGACGTGCAACTTTAAAATCGCTGACATTAAAGGCGGTTCGCTAAGAAATGCCATTGCCCGAGAAAGTGTGGCAACTCTTGCGATAAATGGGGCGGACAAAGAGCAGTTTTTGGCGACTTTATCTAATATTATCAAAGACATAGAGAGCGAAATCGGCACGGCAGAACCCAAACTGTCTATCACGGCAGAAGACACCGAGCGACCCGATACCGTCATAGAAAACAGCCAAACCGTGATAAATCTCATCAATGTACTACCGTCTGACGTGGTGCGATACAGCGACAACATCGCTGACGTGGTGGAGACATCGCTGTCGTTTGGGGTACTGGGCGTGGCAAATGGCGAGCTTGTGGCGACCTTGCTTGTCCGCTCCTTGACCCAAGTCGGCAAACAAGGTGTAATCAGTACCTTGCAAAGCGTGGCGGATTTGGTGGGGGCAAAAGCGGTGTTTGACGGCGACTATGTGGGGTGGAATTATGACCCTAACTCTGCCATTATACCCATAACTGCACGCTTATATGCTGATATTTTGGGGCATGAACCGACCATCAAGGTCATTCATGCAGGGCTAGAATGTGGACTGATTAAGAAAAATTATCCCAACATGGACATCGTCTCTGTCGGTCCTACGATTATCAATGCCCATTCTCCTGATGAAGCGGTGGACGTGGCGAGCGTGGCGGTGTATTGGCAACTTTTGACGGATATTTTAAAAAATTCGCCTGTGAAAGTGTAAGCAAGGCGGTTAAGGTAAAAAATCGGGCAGGGTGTCCGATTTTTTGTGGGTTTGTTTTGCAAATCTGTTATGTTGTAAGACTGCAAATGCAAGGTGAGTTTACGTGGTAAGCTTACCGATTAGTTCGGGGCGTTTGGCAAGTAAGTCTAAAAGCACACGAGCTGAGCCACTGGGATTTCGCTGACCTTGCTCCCATGATTTTAGCGTATGGACGGATACGCCAAGTGCTTTGGCGAGTTGATGTTGAGATAAATTTGCCTTTTGACGCATTTGGGCGGATTGACTAATGATGGTTGTGCGAGCAAATTCACCGTATTTGAGTTGTGCCAGGGCAGTGTGTAGGCTGTCCTGATGATTGGCAAGGTCTGGTTCATCAGCGATAATTGCCCGCATGACTTCATCGATATTAAAATTGGGTAAATTCATATTTCCCCCTTGTTTTTATTTGAGATTTTTGAGCTGTTTTTGGCTAAGATTCTCACGTTCGTTTTTGGAATAAGTGGCAACAGCGGCAACTAAGCCGTCATTTGGCATATTGCAATAGATAATTCTGGCACCGCACGTTTGCCATGACCTTTTGCCAAATAACGCATTTTACGCAGTCCTTTCTTGAATCATACTTTGTATATAATACAAAGTATGACAAAAGCAAAAGTAATATTTACACCCAAGAAACTTTAAAATTACTACAAATACAATGATGTGTGGACGTAGGGGCGTGGCAAATATCAAGTTGGTTGGGAGTACGTCTCTTTGATGGCAACTTGTCGGTCGTTTGATGAGCTATAAAAACCCTAGTCCCCTATTTAATCACATCAAGCACAATCCCCCGAAGCCAACGATGAGCCATATCCTGTTCGGTGCGTTCGTGCCATGTCATCATCATGGTAAAGCCGTCAACGGCTATGGGTGGATTTTGCAGGCGGACGTTTGGCAGGGTCTGGGCAAGGTGCTTGGGCAGTACCGCCACCAAATCCGAATTGTTCAAAAGTTGTGGCAACAGCGAGATGTGGTCTACCGATACCATGACTTTGCGTTTTCGCCCCAATTTTTGTAGGGCAATGTCGGTCGCTCCGCTAAACTCACCGCCATTGTACGACAGCATGGCAAAGGGCAATTCACAAAACTCATCAAGCGTCAAAGCGGTGTTTGCCATGGGGTGCGTTTTGCTCATTGCACAGACGTAGTTTTCTTCATACAGCAGGGTTTGGGGCATATCGTCCGTGATGTGGTGTCGCCCAACCAGTGCCAAATCAATGGTGTTTTTGTCAAACAAGGTTTTGATGTTTTGCCCTTGCACGGGCAATAAGGCAACTTTCACGTTCGGGGCAAGCCGTCTTAACCGTAAAATAAGGGGCAAAGCGATAATCTGCTGAACATAATCCATCGCTCCAATGCGTAATGTCATGGACAAATTGGCAGGTTCTAGCTTGGGTGGGGCGAGCATGGAATTCACGTCTTGCAAGATACGCCGAGCGATATGCCCAAGCTCAATCGCCCTGTCGGTGGGTTGCATACCGTGCTGAACCCGTACAAATAAAGGGTCATTAAAGCTATCTCGCAGACGGTTCAAAATCCCGCTCATCGCAGGCTGGGTAATGGAAAGCCGTTGTGCCGAACGGCTGACATTGCATTCGTCTAGTAAGACCACAAAGGCTTTTAATAGGTTTAGGTCTAGGGTTCGGATATCGGTCATTTTTATATCCACTTATCACAATAATCAATTTGAAATAATAACACAAATTCCCTAGAATATCATCATCTTAAACACCGAGAAAACTCATGGCAAAATTCCGCAAAATCCTAACTCCTATCCATCTTAAAAACCTTGAACTCAAAAACCGCATTGTCATGCCCCCAATGTGCCAATATTCCGCCACAGATGGCGTGCCAAATGACTGGCATTTGGTGCATTACACCAGCCGAGCGGTGGGCGGTGTGGGTCTGATTATTGTTGAGATGACCAACGTTGCCCCCAATGGTCGCATTACGCCTAGATGCTTGGGGCTATGGAACGATGAACAACAACAAGCATTTGCTAGACTTGTGGACAGCGTGCATGCACAAGGGGCAAAAATTGGCATTCAAATCGCCCATGCAGGCCGTAAAGCCCAAGATGAGCCAAATGCCGTTGCCCCGTCTGCCATTCATTATGGTGAGCTTGACTATGCTGGGCAAAATCTCATCACCCCAAGGCAGCTGAGCATTGACGAGATAAAAGCATTGGTGCAAGCATTTGCCGACTCTGTCAAAAGAGCGGTGAATGCAGGCTTTGATGCAATTGAGCTTCACGCCGCCCACGGCTATTTGATTCACCAGTTTTGTGCACCCAAATCCAACCAACGAAGCGATGAATACGGACAAAACCGCCTATTGTTTGGCGAGCAAGTCATTCACGCTGTTCGTGCCGTCATGCCTGATGAGATGCCCCTAATCGTGCGTATCTCTGCCCAAGAGTATGGCGAAAACGGCTTTGACAGTGATTATGGCGTAGAGATTGCCAAACGCTTCTCAACAGCTGGGGCAGATGTGTTTCATGTCAGCGGCGGCGGCGATGGCGTATTGTGTGAGGGCAAGCACCCTGAGTTTTATGCAGGCTATCAGGTGGCACTGGCTCGCAAAGTCAAACACGCCACAGGCAAACCTGTGATTGCTGTGGGCATGCTAGATGACCCTGCTGTGGCTGACCATGTGCTTGGCGTGGGCGATGCCGACCTTGTGGCGATAGGTCGTGGGCTGCTTCGAGACCCATATTGGGTGCTAAACGCCCAATATCAGCAAAACCGCTCGGACAGCGATGAGATGCAGTTTGTGCCAAGACAATATGAACGTGGGTTTGTGTAAAACAGTTTTCAGGCTGCCTGATAAATGATTTCAGGCAGCCTGAAAATTTCCGACCCCATTTTATTGTGTAGTCAAAGCATTCAAACGATTTAAAATCGGTTGCAATGCCGCTTGTGGATTTCTAAACCAATCCGTTGACCAAATTCGCTGAATCTCCCAGCCTAAATTTTCCAAAATTTCTTGGCGTAATCTATCGCGGTCGCGTGCGGATTTGGACGAATGATAAGTCGCCCCATCGCATTCAATGCCCAATAAAAATTGCCCTTGACTGCCCAATTTTGGGTTACGCACCGCAATATCAATGAAAAAACCATTCACACCCACTTGCGGTTCACATTGATAACCGTGCTGTTCCAATGCCCTTATAACCGCAATTTCAAAATCACTATCAGGGGCTTTGCCTGTCAAAATGCCTTGCGTTCCCAAACGCCCTGTTTCGCAATAATGCAAAAATGCTTGCAATGACCGCACCCCTTTGGCACTTTCACTACCGATTAACACATCGCTTGAACCCATAGACGAAAAAATGTGCATACGCTTTTTGGCACGCGTAAACAACACATTTAGGCGTCGCCAACCACCACTGCTGTTAATTGGACCAAAACGCTGATAAACCCTACCACCAATAGTTTCTGGACCATAGGTCATTGAAATCAAAATCACATCTCGTTCATCGCCTTGAACATTTTCCAGATTTTTAATGAAAACAGGGTCGGTTTTGGCTTTTTCATCATACAAGGCTTGTAAAGCGGGGTTTTGTTCCAATTGTTCAGTAAACTGGCGTTCAATTTCATCTCGTTGCTTGCTGTTCATTGCCACCAAACCTATGCTTTCACTTGGCGAATTTTGCAAAATAACAATGGCTTGTTTGACAATTTCTGTGGCTTCAATTACATTAATGCTGTCGCCATAAACCCCCTCAATTCTGTGAAAGCGAATCCCCAAATCATCGCTTTTTTGCATAGGCGAAGGAAACAAAACCAAATCCGAATCGTAAAATTGACGATTGGAAAACGCAATCAAAGACTCGTGGCGAGAACGATAATGCCAACGCAAACGGCGTTGATGAAATTTGGGGTGCTTGCTCACCGTATCCAAAATGCTTTCAGACGCTTCAATCGCCAAAATTTCATCATTTTCATCGTCATTGTTGTTATTGGTTGAGAAAAAGTTAGTTGGTGGTAATTGTTTGGGGTCGCCCACAATCACAACAGAACCGCCATCTCGTTTAATGCGAGCCAATGCCCCAATCGCAAATTCGGGCAAAATTTGCGATGCTTCGTCCATAATCACCACATCAAATTCAAAACAGCCTGCCTGCAAATATTGGGCAACCGACATTGGACTCATCATCAAACACGGTTTTAATGCTTGAATGGCTTTGGCGGAACGCGTAAATAATTGGCGAATGGGAATATGTCTGCTTCTTTTGCCGTGTTCGTGCCTAATCAATGATAATTCGCTGAAATTGCCAACCAAACCCGTGCCAATTCCCATTGGGGCGGATTGTTTTGCTTGATAAGCAATTTGTTTGCATTGTAATACCATTAAATTTTTATCATAATTTTTAAATCGCTCAATCTTGGCTTGATGAAGCGATGAATTAAATTCACGAATAAATTCATTTTCTGCAAAAATTTGTTGTTGCAATTGATGAAAAATCGCCAATTCAATGGCATTTTCTATTTTATTGGCAGGCAAAATTTTGCTTTCCAATAATTGAATAATATTATCCAAATTGCCTTGCGATAAGCTATGTTTGGCGGATAAATACTGTGTCCAGTTATACAACCAACCAGCGTGTTCAATGGCTTGTTGATTTTTTTGTATGATTTCGTCAATGCGACTTAATGAAAAATGCACATCTGCCAACCACAACGCTTTATCCACTTGTCCTTGCGACATAAATGCCGTTTGATGATGAGATTGATTGTGTAATAAAGTTTTAAGTGTATTTAATTTTTCCACAATTACATCATAATTTTGTGCGGTGTTTTGTTGTTTTAAAGCTTGTATCAAATCCTGATTGTATTGAATGGTTGAGAATAATGTTAGAGTATTTAAGGCAGCCTGAACCTGATTTTGGGCATATTCATCAACTTTAAATGAAAATTGCCAATGCTGACGCCATTCACAATATTTTGTATTATCAAGCCATTGTGTTTTTGTCTGATTTAAACCGCTCAATATGTGATTGGCGGATTGGATTTGTGTCAATGGAATTTCTTTATTTGCCAAATGTGAATTTAATTGAGTTAAATATTCTTTTAATGTTTGCAATAAATTGGCAATAATATGCTCATTTTGTAAATGCAAATTCTCTGCACATAATTTATGTATTGGCTCAAAAACCAATTTCAATTCATTAAGTCCAGTTTCTATTTGTGTGGCAATCGGCTTTAATTGCTCACGATATAAAGCTGTGATACCAAACGCCATTTTTTCATTTAATGACAATAATGCCGTGCCGATATGGGTGCGTTCACTAAATGCCACACCATATTCTTGACGCACTTTTTGATACCAATCACGCAATTTTGCGATATTTTCAATAGGCGTATTGATACCTTGATAAACCTGCCCCAACAAGGGATTTTTTTGATGAATGGCATTGGCTTTTTCAAGCAATTCTTGGTAACGAATAAGCTCGGGCAACGCTTCTTGTAAATCATCAATTTTGGCAGTTCTTTGTTTTGATAATGCTAATACTTCATTTTTCGCCATTCGCCAATCCGATGACAAGAAACGAAACAATCCGCCATTTTCCAAAATAGCCAAATAAGTTTCCAAATCATCGGTATCAGGCAATTGATTTAATTTAAAAACCTTGTGAATATTCTTATGTAATTGTTTGGCATTATTTAAAACAGGGGTTAATTCAGACAACAGCTTATCCAAGCCGTCATTATCCAAATAATTGGCACGATGTTGCCATAATTCTTTGGGTAATTGCGTCATCAAATCAACTAAAATTTCCCATTCTTTTAAATTTTGGATATTTAATGAAAACAATGGGATAAATTTATTGGGTAATTGGGCTTGTATTTTGTTTATTTGCTCGGCTAATGTTGCAATATTTTGATTTAAATTATTTAAATTTTTATAATGTTTTGCATAATCAGCAAAGCTATTTTCATTAGATAAACTTATATTATTTAAATTTTGGATAATCTCATCAATTTGGCTGAAATAATGCGGATTATTTAAGGTATCTGTTTGAAAAGTTGGTTCTATTTCTTTAAGTTGTTTAAAATAATTTTTATATATTTCAATGGCTTGTTTAAACTCATTCAAGGCGTTTTCTTTAAACCATTCTGACAAAAACAATTCATTACCCTGTCTTTGTGGCAATTGTTCGGCTGTTTTTAATAAAGTTTGTAATGATTGTTCATCGTCAGCAGTCAAGGCAGCCTGAAAATGGGTTTGCCAATCTTGTTTAAATTGCCATAATTGCTGTAATGATTCATTCCATTGAGTTAATGATGAAATCAAAGCAGTTTGTTCGCTTGATGTCAGCGTATGTTTTTGAATCCCGTGCCAATAATGCCCAACAATATTGCCATTAGGCGATTGTTCGGCAACTGCTTGATAAACCGTTTTGAACATTTTGCCTTTATCGTGCATTTGGGTGCGTGCGACATTGTTCCAGTTTGTATTATTTGAAACTGAAAATGCCACTTGTTCTGGCAAAATATTCAATGATTTAAATTCTTCCGATAAACGGGTAACGCGATTTAAAATATGATGAATGCTGATTTGGATATTTTTATATTCACTGTTAATTTGTTGAACATACTGATTTAATTCGGTTTTGTATTGTTCATAACCATTGATTTCTGCTTGTAAATCTGCACGATGATTGGGATAATGTTGCTGTGATTGGGAAACCAAATCACTTAATATTTTTTGTTTATTGGTTTTATTGCTGTGCAATTCCAAACAAAAATTGCCCAAACCTGCTCTATCCAAACGGTCTTTTACCACATTTAAGGCAGCCATTTTTTCAGCAACAAACAAGACTTTTTTGCCATTATTGATAAAAGCGGCAATTAAATTGGTAATGGTTTGCGATTTTCCTGTACCAGGCGGACCTTCAATCACCAAGTTTTTACCTGCAATCGCATCAATTAAGGCACTGTGCTGTGAGCTATCGGCATCGTAAATCAAGGGATAAGTTTGATGAATTTCTTGATTGTATTCATCAATAGGGTATTCATTTTGCATCGCATTATTTTCGTGCTCAATGCTTTGCGGATTAAATAACTCCTGCAAAATGGGGTGGTTGTCAATACCGCCACAATCTTGCCAAGTATCTGGATTCAAATCGTCATACATCGCTTGCTTGCTAAAATTCAGCAAAGCAAGACAGGCACGGCGTTGAATGGACAATTTGGGTTCGGTGTATTCAATCAATTTTTGTACGGCTTGAAAATAAGATTCAGGAGTGCTGTTCTCTGTCCATTCAGGCAGCCTGAAATCAAAATCTGCTTTTAATTTTTCAGATAAGGTCATATTGATAAACCCATCATCTTCTTTTAAAACAAGATAATGGGTTTGCTTGCCCCTGTTGGTGCTGCTTTCAAGATTAACAGGCAGGGTCAATAAAGGGGCAAGACGTTTTTGATTGCCGTCTTGCCACACCAAAAACCCCAAACACAAATACAAGATATGGCTACCTGTTTCATTTAAAGTTAGGGTATTTTCTTGGTTGATTTTTTTGATAATGGCACTTAAATGGTGTGGGTACATTACCGTTAGGGCATTGTTTTTGCTGTCATTATTGGGTAATTCGCTATCCCATTGAATATCAAGATATTTTGCCCAATCGCTTGCACTGGGAAAAGGTGTATTGTCTGTATGTCCGTATGCCTTTAACTGTTTTTCATTTGGAAAATCAATGGTATCCAATGCCAGTTTTTCGCCCGCAAACAGTTTGGTTTGAATCGTATTGGGCGATATATTGAAAATTTCTACACTCTTTCCTTTGGGGAAACGGTAGTTGAGCAAAGCATTTCTGCTGCTTAAATCCAGCAAACGCTTACGAATTTGAGCCAAGGACTGAAAAGAAAAAG
>NZ_JADFBZ010000037.1:0-32229 GCF_015223095.1 Moraxella sp. K127
TAATAACGTACTTTTTAAACCACAACTAAATTTATTTTTATCAAAAAGAGACACCCATGACCGACAAACTGCCCTTTTGCTTACCTGCCGACATCACGCCCGAGATTTTCTTAAAAGAATATTGGCAAAAAAAGCCCCTACTTATCAAAAACGGCTTACCTGCCCTTGTGGGTATGTTTGAGCCGACAGACGTGCTGGATTTGGCGATAGAAGACGGCGTGTCAGCACGGCTTATCGCCCAAAAAGACGACAATCCAAACCAATGGACGCTTAAAAATTCGCCTTTGACCGAGCAAGACTTGCAAGACACGCCACGCCTGTGGACGGTATTGGTGCAAAACCTAGAACAATGGTCGCCCGAGCTTGGCGAGCTGTGGCAAGCCTTTGATTTTATTCCAAAATGGCAACAAGACGACATCATGGTGTCGGTCGCTGGGGCGGGTGGTTCGGTGGGTGAGCATTATGACGAATATGACGTATTTTTGGCACAAGGCTATGGCTCTCGCCGTTGGACGCTTGGCAAAATATGCGATAGCGACACGCCATTTATCGAAGGTCAGCCCATTCGCCTGCTTGACGACATGGGGCAGATTATTTTTGATGAAATCCTAGAAGCAGGGGATGTTTTGTATGTACCGCCACGCCTTAGCCATTATGGGGTTGCCCAAGACGACTGCTTGACGTTTAGCTTTGGGTTTCGCCGTCCCAACATGGTGCAAATCCTAGACGAAGTGGCAGACGTTGCCACAGGCGAACATGCCCTATTCTCTCCGCTTATCCTGCCCCAAACCTTGCAAGACAATGCTTATGAACTCACGAACGAGAGCATTTCTGCCATAAAAAATGAGCTTATCAATTTGCTAAATTCTGATAAAGGCAACGCCATTTTAACCCAAGCATTGAGTGAGTTGGTTAGCAAACGCCAGTATGATTTAGTCGCCTTTGATGATGAGCTTGCCCCCGATGAGCTAGCCGAACGCTTACAAAATGGCGAATGCCTGATGATAAATCCTGCCTGCCGATTTGTCCGACAAAATGACGATTGGTACATCAATGGCGAATGCGTGTGTTTTAATGACAATGAATTGGCACTGATTGACCGCTTTACCGATAATGACGTGATTACATTTGATGACTTATCTTGTGATTTGGACGATGAATTATTGGCAAGTTGTGCAGATTGGTTAAATGATAAGTGGCTGATTTTGATTTGATTCATTGGTATTATCTCATTAAATATATTGGGCGAATCACATTCGCCCAATATATTTAATACTTTATACAGGGCAAATTGCAATTTACCCCTACAAAATATCCAAAAAGTATAATTAAGCAACAATGCCAATTCATTTAACTTAGCCCATTTAAATACCAAGCAACAAACTTAGCATTTTTATACCACCAACACCCACCCCAATCACGCCCTACCCCCAAAAGAGCATAGCCAAAACCCCCATTTTCTGCTATAATCCCGCCCAATTTTAAATGATTTAGCACCCCAATGACCGACAAAAAGCCCCTAGATACCGTCAAAACGTCCACCTTTTCTCGCCAGTTAAGCATTGCCAAAACCTCCCTAAACATCGGCAAAAACTGGGCGAAAAGTGGTGTTACGGGGCTTTTTTTATCCAAAGAACAGCGAGAACTCCAAAAGCACACGCTCATGCAAGAGCAGGCGGATTATTTGGTGGCAGAGCTTGGCAAATTAAAAGGGTCAGTTGTCAAAGTCGGACAAATGCTGGCATTATATGGCGAGCATATGCTTCCCCGTGAAGTCGTCAATGCCCTGCACACCCTAGACGCCCAGACCGCCCCACTGGCGTGGCACATCATCTATCAGACGATACGGGCGGAGCTGGGCGAGCGGATTGATGATTTTGAGATTGAGCGGACACCCATTGGCACGGCAAGTCTTGCCCAAGTCCACAAAGCCACGCACAAATATTCAGGGCGAGAAGTCGTCCTAAAAGTCCAATACCCCAATGTCGCCCACGCCATTGATTCGGATTTGTCGTTATTTAAGCATTTATTAAAAGTAACCAATGCCGTCCCCCAGACCAAAACCCTAGATGACTGGTTTGGCGAGATTAGGCAGTTATTACATCGGGAAGTGGATTATGTCATGGAAGCGAACACCACCAAGCGATTTGCCGATTATCTCAAAGACGACGAGCGGTATATCGTACCGACCATTTATGACAATTATTCCACGCCCCGCCTGATTTGTATGAGTTATGAAGCAGGCATTCATTTAAATGACCCTACCCTACAATCATTAAATCAAACACGCCGTAATCACTTAGGGCAATCCGCCATTGACATTGTCATACGAGAGATTTTTGAATGGGGCGAGATGCAAACTGACCCCAATTTTGGTAATTATTTGGTCAGGCTTGATGATACCACCCAACAAGACAAATTGGTGCTCTTAGACTTTGGGGCGATTAAACAATTTGATGACAAACTATTAACCATTGCCAAAAACCTACTCATCGCAGGTCATCATCAAGACAAAACGATGATGAAAAACGCCATGACCGGCTATGATTTTTTTGACAAATTAACGGGCAAACCCCAAGATGACGTGGCGGACGTGCTACTCATGGCGTGTGAGCCATTTGCCAACAGTGACACCGTGGACAGCGAATATCTCGATGATGACAAATATATCTGGGCAAAGAGCGACCTGTATCAGCGTGTCATGACCACCGCCAAATCAGGCATGCAGTCGCTAGAATTTAGCCTACCGCCCAAAGAGCTGATGTTTATCAGTCGCAAATTTATCGGGGCATACGCCCTACTCTCGGCATTAGACAGCCGTACGGACGCTGATGGATTGGTCAAACGCCATGTTGCAAAAAACGCTCAATGATGAGCGTTTTGTTTTTATTCAAGATTAGCAAAATGCTTTACCAAAATATCCAAACAGCGTTGCACTTTGATGGGTTGAAATTCTTTATCGGGTAGTCTTGCCACCAATGCCAAGGGCGGTAGTTCATGCCCTGCCAATACGTTTTTAAGCTCGCCACTTTGGACAAATGGCTTAGCGTCCAAGGCATTGACCTTGATGATGCCTTGGTGCGACATGGCAAGGTTTAGGGCGATTTTGGAGCTGTTGGTGCTAAGACGACTTTTTATGGCGACTGTCTCGCCTGTGGCAAAAGCTATCGTGCGATTGCCGTCTAACAAAATAAAATCCTGCTCAGCCAAATCATCAATGCTGTGGATGGGTGTATGCCTATCTAGGTAGTCGCCTGATGCCAATAGCAATTGTGGCACATGGGCAAGTAGTACGTCATTTTTGCCGTGCTCGCCCACGTCTTTGATGTCCACAAAGCCCACACAGATATCCACACGGTCGTGAGTCATGTCAAGCTCTTCGCCACGCACCATGAAGTTGAGCGACAACGATTCATTTTGTGCCAACCAATCTGCCAAAGCAGGCATGAGATACTGGCAAGCCACCTGTGGCGTGGTCGCAATGGTTAGGTTGCCCATGACTTCATCACGCAAACGACTTGCTTGATGCCAACCCATCTCGGCTGCCGTTACCATTTTTAAGGCTGACTGGTAAAATAACTCGCCCACTTCGGTGAGACTAACTCTGCGTGTCGAGCGTTGCAGTAACACCGCCCCAAGCTCATTTTCTAATGAACGAATCTGCTGACTGACCGCACTCGTGGTAATATCAAGCTCTCTGGCGGCACCACTAAATGAACCATGCTTTGCCACCGCCACAAAAACCGCCATCGCTCGCAAATTATCTAACATCATACCTAGCCCCTTATTTACCCCTACTGCAATTAACCACCTATCATCATTTATCTGACAAACTTGTAAAACAAGGACAAACCAAATGTTTAATCAGACCCGTTAGCAACCTTTGCAAGCACCTTTTAATATTTGATCACGCTTTAACTTTTTATCACGCTTTAACTTTTTCATGAGCAAATAATTATTAGCTGGCAAGCTGGCAAGCTGGCAAGCTGGCAAGCTGGCAAGCTGGCAAGCTGGCAAGCTGGCAAGCTGGCAAGCTGGCAAGCTGGCAAGCTGGCAAGCTGGCAAGCTGGCAAGCATTATAACAAGAATTTTTTTATAAATCAAATATCTAACATTTAAATATTGTTATTTTTTATAAAAAATTTTATCATTTATCTTATAAAAAATAACAAAATAACAATAAATATTCATAAAATTTTTAAAAAAATATTTTATAAAAAAATAAAAAATTTAATAAAATTAAATTATAAATCATTGAAAATTAAAGATTATTTTATTTTTTAACAAAAAATTTATTTTTAAAAAGTAATTTTATTTATAAAAAATATTGCTGGATTAATACCTAAAAATAGCATATAATAGCAAAATTAATTTTCAATATTTTTTATAAAAAACCATCATAAAAATCAAGTGATAATTTATTAAAAATTGTAAAAATAATCATTGATTTCTTTAATAAACTTTCTTTGATTTTATATTATGATAAGATGATTGTTTATTAAATTTATATTAATAGTTTTTTAATAAAATCTTAATAAAAATACCTAAGACAAACTGGCAAAAAACACCATCAAAATGGGAGAGAGAAGATTGGTAATAAAGCCAAAGCTGATGACTAGCGGAATGATAGAAGCCCCACCTGCCTGCGTGAGTGTTGGCAGAGTAAAGTCAAGGCTGGTCACACCCCCAAGCCCTATCGCTGCCGATGATGAATGTCGCATGACCCATGGGATAAAGATGAGTGCCAGCACTTCTCGCCCCAAGTCATTTAGCAGTGCCACACTCCCCCATACCGCCCCATAAGCGTCCGTCATGATCGTGCCTGAGAGCGAATACCAACCAAAACCCGATGACAACGCCAAGCCCTGAGCCACTGATACATCATCAAAAAGCAGGGCAAAAAGAACGCCCGAGAGCAGTGTCACCCCCATAAAAATCAAGCTGATTTGCAAGCCCCGCTTATTTAGCAGTGCTTGTTTGAGACTGACGCCTGAGCCTTTGAGTGAAACACCCACCAAAAACAACAGTAGCATGAGTAGCACCGTCGTGGTCTTCTCTGGTGGGTGCCACGTGGTAGGTAAAAACTTAGCAATAATAAAGCCCATCGCCAAACACAGGATTTGGGTCAGACTGCCATGAATGCTGACATTAGGCTTGGCGGTCGGGCTTGGCTGTGAGCGATACTGGCAAGGCGATAAGCGGTCAAAAACCACCAAAGCCATCAATCCTGAGCCGATGGTCAACGCCATGAGCACCGACAGATACAGGGCGATATTGGCAAGTTTATGCTGTAAATCATCAACCAATCCCAACTCCATGCCAATCACCACCAAGATGATGAACACCAGATAGTTAAGCCCACGCTCCGCCAAATGCGTGCTTTTTTTGCTGTTTGGCAGGGCAAAACCAACAAACATCGGGGTTAAGATAAGCAGGAGTGTGATGATACCTTGCATGGCGTGACGGTTGGTGAATGATTTTTGAAATATTAAAGAATATGAGCGTAAGATTATAACATTTTTTGATAAATAGACAAGATTTTGATTAAAATTTATTCAAAATGAATGATTGGCGTTCAATACAAGTCCAGACCATGCAATAAAAAGGACGGCAAAAACCGTCCTTGTGTATTTTGCAAATCAAGCACTTAGAGTTGATTGGTGCCAAAGGTGTCGCAGGCTTGGATATCGCCCGTCTCAAACCCTCGATAGAACCAACGCTGACGCTGGGCACTCGTGCCATGAGTAAAACTGTCAGGCACGACGTGTCCGTGCGATTTGTGTTGCAGATAATCATCGCCAATCTTCTCGGCAGCGTCTAGGGCTTCTTCGATGTCGCCCTGTTGTAAAAAGCCGGTGCGTTCATGGTTTTTCTTTGCCCACATGCCTGCAAAGCAGTCGGCTTGCAACTCTTGGCGGACGGACAGCTCATTTGCCTGTCGCTCATTGCCTTGCATTTGGGCTTTTCGCACTTCTTGAGATATTCCAAGCAGTGTCTGAACGTGATGTCCCACTTCATGAGCGATGACATAGGCTTGGGCAAAGTCGCCCACTTGGTCTTGGCGAGACAGCTCGGTACTGCCATGACGCTCACTGCCGATACCCATGTGCCGTCTCATGTCCACAAAAAACTGCGTGTCCAGATACACTTTTTGGTCGGCAGGGCAATAAAAAGGACCGCTGGCAGATGTCGCCGCCCCACACGCTGACTTGACCGAACCTGTGAACATCACCAGTTTTGGTGGCTGATAAGTACCACCGAGTTTTGTAAAAATGGGCGTCCATACGTCTTCGGTATCGGCAAGCACAGTCGCCACGAACTCACGGCTCTCGGCTTGGTCGGCAGTCTCATTAGCAGGGGCGGATTGCTGTTGAGTCGCCTGCCCTATCTGCTGAGTGACCCCCAGCGTGGTCTCAGGGCTAACCCCAAACACTTTCCATGGGACAAGGGCAAGAATGATACTGCCGATACTTAGCCCGCCTGCCTTCATGCCACCACCGCCACGACGGTCTTCGATGTTATTACTCTATCTGCGACCACGCCACTGCATAGCTCACCTATTATCATAAAAAATTAGCCTATTATAAGGCAAAATTGCAAAAAATCTGTAAGAATTTTTAAAAATTATGTATAATTAGGGTATGTCAAACATTGAGCATTGTTAGGAGCTGACATGGTTTCGCTACTTCCTTTTGAAACAGTCATTCACAACCCCAAAGACAAACCCATCGAACACGCCGTGATATGGCTTCATGGCTTAGGGGCGAACGGTCATGATTTCGTGCCTGTCGTGCCTGAGCTTGGGCTGTCTGATGAGCTTGGCGTGCGATTCATTTTTCCGCACGCCCCATCCATTCCTGTGACCGTCAATGGCGGTTATGTCATGCCTGCATGGTATGACATCTTGGAGATGAGCCTAGACAGAAAGGTGGATACCGCCCAAATCAAGGCATCCAGCGAACGTATCAATGACTTGATTGATGAGCAGGTGCGTCTCGGCATACCCAGTCAGAACATCATCATCGCAGGGTTTTCCCAAGGCGGTGCTGTTGCTTATCACAACGCCCTGACCAACAGCCGACCATTGGCAGGACTGCTTGCCTTATCCACTTATCTTGCCACCGAGCAGGAGATTGGCGAGCTTGATATTAATGCGTCCCTGCCTGTTAAAATCGACCATGGCGACTATGATGACGTCGTGCCATCAGTGCTTGGGGTCAAGGCAAGCGAAAAACTCACCGCTTTGGGTCTGTCGCCTGAATTTAAACGCTACGGCATGGCTCATCAAGTATGCATGGAGCAGATTAAAGACATTGGCAAATGGATGAATAAAGTACTTACTTCACTTTCAACTTAAAATGGCAACTTATTGATTATCTGATAGCTATTTTTCGGGTTGTGGGGGCGAATCATATTCGCCCTTGACAAATCAACCACTTAATATAAAGTTGAGAATGGGGTCTTATTTTACAAAAATGTTATCAATGATAGACACACTCTAACAAAGCCCTGTTCATACAGGGCTTTTATTTATGAGTAAGACTTATTTATTTGGTTTGTTTGGCAAATCCCTAAGCTCCCATGTTGGTGTGGATTCATAGACCTTTGGCGGGGCTTGGACTTTGGGGTTTAGACCCACCGCAATCTTATGCCAAATTGACGAATTATCATATGCTTCCCGCTCGGCAATGGCGGCTTTCTTTTTGCGTTGGATTTGGTTGTTTTGAATGACATAGACTGTGCGAGTATCGCTCGCCACCGTTTGGGCATTTTTATCCATCACGATGGCTTCTAGCGTGTACTCGCCTGCCACCAAATCAAGGGTTGGCACACTGGCGGTTAGCCCATCACCCACCACTTTGCCATTTAATAGCACAGCTGTGGTATAGCCCATCTCCAATGTTGGCGACACAGTTGCCTGCACATCAATGCTCTGGGCAGGGCGATGATAGGCACGGTCTTCGGCAGGCTCGGTGATTTGGATGTGATAAGCAAAACTCAATGTCGGCAGGGCAGAGAGTGCCATGCACATTGCTGATTTAAAAAAGGCTGATTTTGAAAAATGAGTCATCTGAATTCCAATGTTACAAATAATCTTATTTTACCCAAAAATCACCGAAAATGCACGCAAAACAAAACGGCATGAACCCAAATTCATGCCGTCTGTCTTTTTAGGGCGTACCCCAGCGATTAGCAACGATAATACATATCAAATTCTAAGGGGTGTACCGCTTCATTGATACGCTGTACTTCTTTCATTTTTAGAGCGATATAGTCGTTAATCATCTCTTTAGTAAAGACTCCACCTTTTAACAAAAAGTCATGGTCATCACGCAGGGCATTTAGTGCCACTTCTAGGTTTTCGGCAACGGTTGGGATAAGCATTTCTTCTTCGGGGGGTAGGTCATATAAGTTCTTATCAGATGCTTCACCAGGGTCGATTTTATTTTCAATGCCGTCAAGCCCTGCCATGAGCAGTGCCGAAAACGCCAAATAAGGGTTAGCAGACGGGTCGGGGAAACGTACTTCCACACGCACCGCTTTGGGGCTATTGACGTGGGGGATACGAATGGACGCCGAGCGGTTGGACGCTGAATACGCCAGTTTAATCGGGGCTTCATAATGTGGCACTAAGCGTTTATAGCTGTTGGTGCTAGGGTTGGTAATGGCATTTAAGGCACGGGCGTGCTTGATGACCCCACCGATAAAGTACAAAGCGGTCTTGGATAGTCCTGCATATTCATCGCCAGAGAACGTATTTACACCGTCTTTTGAGATAGACATATTCACATGCATACCCGACCCGTTGTCGCCAACCAAGGGCTTCGGCATAAAGGTGGCGGTTTTACCAAATTGGTTGGCGACATTTTGCACGATGTATTTAAACTGCTGTACTTCGTCCGCTTTTTTGACCAGCGTATTAAACGAGATACCGATTTCTAGCTGACTGCTCGCCACTTCATGATGATGTACTTCAATGCGACCTTCGCCCATGACTTCATCAATGCGGTCGCACATCACCGCACGCATGTCATGATAATGGTCAATGGGCGGTACGACCGCATACGCCCCTTTGACGGCAGGACGCTGACCGCTGTTGCCCCATGCATAGTCTTTGTTGGTACTCCACGCCGCCGCTTCACTGATGACGGTGTGTCTAGCCCCTGACATATCAATGTCCCATTTGACTTCATCAAAGACAAAAAATTCAGGCTCTGGCCCTATCAAGGCTTTATCGCCTAGACCTGTTGATTTTAGGTACACTTCGGCACGGCGAGCGATAGAGCGTGGGTCTTTGGCATAGCCTTGCATGGTGTCAGGCTCGATGATGTCGCACGCCACCACCACCGTTGGCACTTCAAAAAATGGGTCAAGATAGGCGGTATCAGCGTCCGGCAATAATATCATGTCCGAGCTTTCCACACCTTTCCACCCTGCCACGCTTGATGCGTCAAACATCTTACCGTCTTCTAGGGTGTCTTCGTCCACGCTGTATGCAGGAAAGGTTAGGTGCATTTCTTTGCCGTGCGTGTCGGTAAAGCGAAAATCCACCCATTTCGCCCCTGATGATTCAATCAAGTCAAGTAACTTATTCGCCATGCTCGCTCCAAATTTGTAACTTAGTTAATCGGTTAAACTGTCATAATTTACCACCGTTAGGCGGTTTATGCAAATGGTATTTTATGATAAATTAGGGCGTGCCTGCCCTTTATAACACTATTTACAATTTAGACATAATTTAGAAATAAATCAACCGTTTTTGCATGAAAAATGGCTATCCGACCACTTAACTGTGTGATTTTAAGATTTTTTACTTAATTTTTAAAATTAAGTGGTCGGATTGTTTTTCATAATAAAAAACTTGCTTGGATAAAATGATAATCAGCCTACGTTTTTCCTTGAAAAACGGGCGATTTCCCCTATTTTTCATTGCAAATACAAAAGGCAGGCACGCCCTAGATTAATTCACAAAATTAATCTGGTAAATTCATCTGCGACTGGTCAGGATTTAGCCCAAAATAAAACACAAAAGTCGCCACCACACTATTTGCCAAAATAAATGCCAAATCCAAGCTCTCATGCCCCATCACAAACCGCCCAAGCAGTGCCGATACCGCAAGCATCACCACAAAACACGCCAATAATAGCTGTATCATGGTCGGGTGCGTGAGTGTGTAATTTGTGCCCGCTTTGCGTTTGGGATTTAGGATTTTTAAATTTATCATAAATCCGATGACGTATACCGCACTACCTAATATCAAATAACCAAGAAAACCCATCTCTATTTACCTTAATTCACCTTATCCGCCCAACCGTTTGCAATGAGCCGTTTTTTGTTTTATCTCGCCATAATTAATCGCCCCCAGCTCATAACTAAAATTATCTTTATCAATCATCGTTACCGCTTGTATGATTGGGCTATTTTCTCTAAACATCTCTGTAAATAAAGCCTGCATTTCTGGTTCTTTCTCATATTCTCGCTGTTTTGATATGGCATTATAAATCATCACATGATTAATATTCCCCACATTTACTGTCAAATTCTTACCATCAAAATCCCAATTATCTTGCGTACTCATAAAGACGGATTGAATATCTACCCCTTGATAAATCTGCCGAGTTTCGCCATAACCCACCGAACGCCCATCGGCAAAGAAATGTGTCATATTTTGACTTTTGGTAACATTGCCGTCCACTTGCTCTATCAATAAATCGCATTGCCATGTTCCCACCAAATCATCTTTATGAAAAGTCGTATTGGCATAAGTCATGGTTGCCATCAGAGTTATGATACTGGTGATAAATAATTTTTGCATGGTTAATATTTATTCCTATGTTTTTAATATTAAAATGACTAATATAAATTAAGCGATAATTTTTAATTTGATATAGGGCAAATTAATTCACCCCATATCAAAAACAATTAACCAATCATCAATCAATCTTTTAAATTGACATTGGCTTTATTATGCCAACGGCAATAATTCCAACTTCTCGCCCTGCTCTACCGCCTTGCGATTTTTTATGGTCGTTGCCCAGCGTATGACGTTTTGGTATTCATGTACACTCAAAAACTCAGACGCATCGTACTTGGCATAGTCATTCTCGCCAATGTACAAATTGCCTAGCACCAACGCCCCATACCACGGATAAATCGCCATGTCAGCAATACTGTACTCGCCCGCCATATAGTCATGCTCTGCCAAATGCTTGTCCAGCACATCAAGTTGGCGTTTGGTTTCCATCGCATAGCGGTTAATGGCGTACTCAATCGGCTCGGGAGCGTAGGCATAAAAATGCCCAAAACCACCACCAACAAAGGGAGCTGACCCCATTTGCCACATGAGCCACGAGAGCATTTGGGCGTGGTCGGTTGGATTTTTTGGTAAAAATTTATCAAACTTTTGGGCAAGATAAAGCAGTATCGCCCCACTCTCAAACACCGATATGGGCGTATCGGTGCTATAATCCACCAGTGCAGGGATTTTTGAGTTGGGGTTAATATTCACAAAGCCTGTGCCAAACTGCTCGCCATTCATGATATTGATTTTAAAGGCGTCATAGTCAAGTAGCCCCAACGCCTTTAACTCTTCTAAGATGATATTGACCTTAATGCCGTTGGGCGTGTTTAGGCTGTATAACTGATAAGGCTTATCACCTTTTGGCAAGGTCTGTTCGTGTCTTGCTCCTGCGGTCGGTCGGTTGATACCGCCGAATTTTCCACCCATGTCATTGGGCGTCCAAACTTTTGGGGGTGTGTAGCTCATAACTTTACTCCAAATTAAATTTTACGTTTACAATGATTATTTTCAATATCAACTGGAAAATCCTCATCAATACCTTCAAAAGCACCAATATAAGTATCTTTGTCGATAAAACGAATGCGAACCATCATTTCATCTACCATCTCTTTTTCAAAATTTGCCCGCTCTATGATGGATTTTGCAATCAAAATTGAATCCTTGCTGTGCTTGGGAAAATCGTCTGTACTGTTGTAATTTGGCATATCCACCACATAAGATTGAACAATCCCATCATAATAAACAACCTTATCGCCCATCACACGATATTTAAACAACATTCTGATGGTGTCTATTTGATAAAAATCATCATCTTTATCCCATTGATACACAATAGATTTTTCGGACAATATGCCATCATCACGAAATTCAATATCGCTGGTATAGTGAAAATATTCATCTTCTATGCCCTTGCATTCCCATTTACCCACCAAACTCTGTTCAAGATTTGCCATTGCTAATGTTGGCAAGAACAAAATACATGCAAGAAAATTTTTAAGCATTATTATCTCCAATTAATATACAATCAATCATTAAAACCAAACTTATTTTAAGCGTTGGCAATGCCCTTCATAACCATTTTCAAAATAATAACGGTGCTTATCTTTGCCATCAAATTCAATATAATGCCAATTGTTTTCTTCAAAACTCTCCATCATCAATGCCTTACCTTCTGCATTTACTTCATCGTCAAATTTATAAAAACCACCATCAGGTAAAATAAAATAATATTGATAATAAGTGATGTCTGGATTTCTCATCAATAGCTTATTATCTTTGAATTGCCATTGATAATTCATGATACTAAATTCTAATTCAGGCAAATGATTTACTTTTTCTTTGATTTCCATAAACTCCGTTGCCGTGCCATCGGCATGATAACGCATGAGTGCTTTTACCGAATGATATTCACTATCTGCCACGCAATGCCAATCACCTACCACATCGGGGGCAGATATACCACTATTTGCTAAGGCTGTCATGGGTAATATCATCGCCCATACCAAAAGAAATTTTTGCATGATTATTCCTTATAAAAACCAAATAAACCTTGTTTATGACACGTAGTAAATATCTGACTGTCCACATCATTCATAATAAAAGATTTTTTATTGATAAAATGAATGTCAAACGCTCTTTTATTAATGTCATTATTCATCATGTCTTGCACCATTGGCAAGGATTTTTGTAAGGCGATATTTGCCTGCTCCAAATCATATTTATTGGCATTTGGCATTCTGACGGCATAATTATGAAATTGATGATTGCCATAATGCAGGGTCTCTTGTGCCAATGTCCATGATGATTTGGCAATAGCAGATTCTATTTGGTAGGCATAATCGCTAGGCTGTCCATAATAAATGCGGATATGCTCGTGCATGGTGTGGTTTTTAAAAAACTGCAACTGACTTTCTTGTTTGATGAGCGGATTGGCGTGTTTGACATGGCATTGCCATTTGCCAATTAGGGCTTTATCGCTATCGGCATGGAGGCTGTATGACGGATTGGCAAAACCCATGATTGGCAGTATCATGCACAGGCTTAGACTGGCACTCATCATGCGTTTAGACATAGCCAATTTCCTTTAAAAACTGATATAATTCATCGGCAAATTTGGCATACCCTGCCCCATTGGCGTGGATTTGGTCGGATTTGAGCTTGTCGTCCGATAGGATATTTGACCATGCTTTTTCAAGTAACGGCACATTCATCTCGTCCGCCACGTCTTTATAAACAGGGTTGTCGCTTGCCTTACCAAACAACGCACTGGCGGACAAATGTGGCTCTGCAATCAGCACCACAGGGATATTTTTGTCTTGTAGAGTCTTGATAATGCTTACCAAATTGGCACGGGTTTCGCTCGCATTTACTCGCCTTAGCACGTCATTACCGCCAATGCCTAGTAGTACCAATTTGGGATTTTCGCTAATCACGCTGTCCATGCGGTTTAACACGTCTTTGGTCGTATCGCCATTGACCCCCATATTGATGATGTTCCAGCCTGTTTTTTGGGCAAGGATAACAGGATAGCTTTGGGATTTGTCCGCCCCATAGCCAAAGGTAAGACTGTCGCCCAATGCCACCACCCTACTGCCTTGGGCAAGTTTGGCGACTTTGGGCGTCTCACTACACGCCATCGCTAGAACGATGGGCGAAATGACAAGGATCTTTAAAAATAATCGGCGATTGGTCATAAGTTTTTACTTAACTAAAAATAATTTTTACTTAACTAAAAATAAACAGTATTGCAAATGCAGTCATAATTTTCAAGTGTAATTTTGTAGCAATTTATAAAAACAAATGCTAAAATAATAAAAAAGGAACAAATCAATGAAATTAAAAACAAAAACTTCCATTATTGCAATGATTGCTTTAATAACGTCATCAATCATTGGCTATGCTTATTATTATAATCCAGAAAAGGTCATTGTCAGAACTTTTTGCCAAAATATTGATGACAATATCATTACTTTAAAAATAGAGAACAGTCAAAGTTGTCAATCCTATTTTTATAATGATGGTTGGCTATCAAAATATCGGCGTAACGCATTAAAAAAGGTATTTTTATCTGATGATTTTCGTATTGTCAGCACCTTTGAAGTCAAAGAGCAAACGCTCGGCAGTTTAACTTTTATCCATACCAAAAGCGAATATCGTTTTTCATCAGATATTTCATCACAATCCACAACCCTATTAAATCACATCACACAACAAGAAGTTAAGACGACAGAACTTATCAATCCAAACTATGAACCCGCCATTAAAATCCAAATCAAAGAACAATTTAAAGAAAAAATTATTGGCTATCAAAATTTGGAAGGTGCTAGCGATTGGCACGGATTACCAAAAAATAATAACGAATTAGAATTATGGCTAAATGATAAAAACATTAACGACATTTACCAAACAGGTTTTTTAAATGCGGATTTAACCTTAACATATTGTGCCAATAGTGGCGGTGGGCGTGATGATACTTTTCAAGACTGTATTTCTATTGTTGCCAAAGAATATTTAGTTGATGGCATTTTAAAGTAACAAAAAGGACGAAAATTTCCGTCCTTTTTGTATTAAAACTTCACCCAATCAAAGTAAAATCTTTCTTGGATCAGCCAAAAGTTTGGCAATATAGCGAGTAAACACCGCCGCATCTGCTCCGTTAATCGTACGGTGGTCGTATGACAACGATAGCGGTAGCATAAGACGTGGTTCAAACTCTTTGCCGTTCCAACGTGGCTGATAGGTAGATTCAGAAATCCCCAAAATCGCCACTTGTGGGTGATTGACAAGCGGTGTGAAGTAAGTACCGCCCATGTTGCCTTGGCTTGAAATGGTGAATGACGCACCTTGCAAGTCTTTGGCAGACAGTTTCTTGTCACGGGCTTTTTTGGCAAGCTCGCCAATCTCAATGGCAAGCTGGCGAATGCCTTTGGCTTGGGCATCACGAATCACAGGCACAATCAAGCCGTCATCGGTCGCAACCGCAATACCCATATTCACCGATTTACGGATAATCATTTGGGTGTTGTCATCCGACACATGGCTGTTGAATTTGGGGTGCTGAGTCAGAGCATACGCAACCGCCTTAACAATAAACGCCAAAATGGTCAAGCCCACGCCTTGTGCCTTAAACTCGGCTTTTAGCTCGTTACGCATGGCTTCGGTGTCGGTAATGTCCGCCAAATCAAACTGCGTAACCTGTGGCAGTAGCGTGTTTAGGTTAAGCTGTGGGATAGAGACTTTTTGCAGGCGGGATAGGTCTTGGACTTCAATCTCACCCCAAATCTCAAGGTTCCCCATGTCAGGCAGTAGTGGCAGGCTAATCGCCGAACCGCTTGCCATGTTGGCAGTAGGCTTGGTGCTGGCGGTGCTGATGACCGACTTGACATAGCCAAACAAGTCTTCTTTTAGGATACGACCGTGTGGGGCAGTCCCCTTAACAAGGCTAATATCCACACCCAATTCACGAGCCAACTTACGCACGGCAGGTCCTGCGTGAGCGTCTTTGGCACGAGCGTTGACTTCCGCTTCTGGCAGTTTGGCACTATTTGCAGGGGTGGACGTTTGGGCAGGAGCTTGGGCTTTTGGTGCTTCTGTCTTAGGCGTATCAGCTTTAACTTCTGCTTTGGTTTCGCTTGGAGCGGACGCGGCAGGGGCAGAACCGCCTTTAATGGTAATAAAGGCTTGACCGTTGGTTACGGTGTCGCCAGCATTTACCAAAATTGCCTCGACCACGCCGTCAAGTGGGGCTGGCACTTCCACAGATGCTTTGTCAGACTCAACAAGTAACAAAGATTGACCTTCTGTTACGCTGTCGCCAACCTTGACAAGCACTTCGGCAACTTCGGCACTATCCACACCCAAGTCAGGTAGGTTATGCGTTTGGCTTGCACCGCCTGAAACGGCACTTGGGACTGGCTCGGATTTTGACTCTTCGGCTTTTGGAGCTTGTGGCTCTTCTTTTGGTTCTTGTGGGGCTTCTTGAACTTCGGCTTTTGAAGTAGAGTCAGATTGACCTGCTTCTACCTCAAAAAGGGCTGTACCCTCAGAAATGCTATCGCCAACTTTTACCAAAACAGCGGTTACGGTACCGCCCACAGGGGACGGCACTTCTACGGACGCTTTGTCAGATTCTGCCAAAATTAGGCTGTCATTTTCAGAGATAACATCTCCAACTTTAACAAGCACTTCTGCCACTTCGGCACTGTCTACACCCAAATCGGGGGCTTTAATTTGCATGATTTGTCTCCTTATTTGGGTTCGGTAATGTTGCTGTCGTTAAGCAGTTTGGCATCTGCTTTGTCCTCGCTACGCCCTTCGGTACTAATGGCACTGTCTGGCTCATCTTTTAGTTCAGGCACTTCTTTTGGTGTCGGACGTGCAGGTGCTGGGGCATCTGGATAGTAGTCATGATGTGGCTGTGGCTGCCATGCAGGGGCTTGGTCAACGTCAATGCCAAAGCTAGAAATGGCATCTTTGACCAAACGCACGTCAATCTCACCCTCGTCCGCCAATTTTTTCAATGTGGCAACCACGATGTGGGCTGCATCCACATTAAAGAAACTACGCAAGTTGGCACGAGTGTCCGAACGTCCAAAGCCATCTGTACCTAATGTGGTATAAGGACGGCTGTCAGGCAACCAACCACGCACCTGCTCTGGGAAGTTACGCACATAATCGGTAGCAGCAACCACGATGCCTTTGTGCGGGGCAAGTTGTTTGGTAACCCAAGGCAGTTTTGGCTCGTCCGTTGGGTGTAAGCGGTTGTAATCATCGCACGCCATACCATCACGGGTAAGCTCATTAAAGCTCGTTACACTCCATACGTTAGCTTTGATGTTAAATTCTTCTGCCAAAATACGAGCCGCTTTTTGAACTTCTCTTAGAATCACGCCAGAACCTAACAGTTGAACTTGGGTTGAACCGTTGTCTTCTAATAGGTACATACCACGTTTGATACCTTCTTCAATGGCTTGTCTGTTGTCGCCAATGGCAGGTTGGTCGTAGTTTTCGTTCATGAGCGTGATGTAGTAGTACACACGTTCACCATTGCCATACATACGTTTTAGACCGTCATGCATGATAACGGCAAGTTCATAACCGAAGCATGGGTCGTACGTTACGCAGTTTGGCACGGTGCCAAATAGGATGTGGCTGTGTCCGTCTTGGTGCTGTAAACCCTCGCCGTTTAGCGTGGTACGTCCTGCGGTCGCCCCAAACAAGAAGCCTTGGGCTTGCATATCGCCTGCCGCCCATGCTAGGTCGCCAATACGCTGGAAGCCAAACATTGAGTAGTAAATATACATCGGAATCATCGGCAGAGCGTTGGTTGAGTAGCTTGTGGCAAGGCTAATCCACGAACTCATCGCCCCCGCTTCGTTGATACCCTCTTCTAGCATATGCCCGTCTTTGGCTTCTTTGTAGCCCATGAGTGCTTCGGCATCTTCGGCAACGTAGTTTTGACCAACTGATGAATAAATGCCAAGCTGACGGAACATGCCTTCTAGACCAAAGGTACGAGCTTCATCAGGGACAATCGGCACAACGTATTTGTTTAGCCCTTTGTCTTTTAATAGTGCTGACAGCAAACGCACAAATACCATCGTGGTAGATTGTTCTTTGCCTTTACTGCCTTGGAGCACACCGTCAAACACAGACAATTCGGGGATTTCTAGTGGGATATGACCGCTACGGCGAGCAGGCAAGTGTCCGCCCAAAGATTCACGGCGACCCATTAGGTATTTGTATTCAGGACTGTCTTCGCTTGGGCGATAAAATGGCAGGTTTTGCAATTCATCATCGCTGATTGGTAGGTCAAATCTGTCACGGAAGTATTTTAGACCGCTCTCGTCTAGTTTTTTAAGTTGGTGAGCTTTGTTTACCGCTTGGATTTGCTTGGATAGACCATAGCCTTTGACAGTTTTGACAAGGATTACGGTTGGCTGACCCTTGGTTTTCATGGCTTCAGCATAAGCAGCGTAGACCTTTTTAGGGTCGTGTCCGCCACGGTTTAGACGCATGATTTCATCATCAGACAGGGCAGACGCCATATCCGCAAGCTCTGGATATTTACCAAAGAATTCTTTGCGGACAAAAGCACCATCACGAGCGGTATAAAGCTGATACTCGCCATCCACCACTTCTTCCATGCGTTGTTTTAAGGCACCTGATGTGTCTTTGGCAAGCAGGCTATCCCAATGGTCGCCCCAGATGACTTTAATCACACGCCAGCCTGCCCCACGGAACACAGATTCTAACTCTTGGATGATTTTGCCATTACCACGCACAGGCCCGTCAAGGCGTTGTAGGTTACAGTTGATGACCCAAATCAGGTTATCAAGTTTTTCACGACCTGCCATTGAGATGGCACCCAAGCTCTCAGGCTCGTCCGTCTCACCGTCGCCCAAGAACGCCCACACTTTGCGGTCTTCGTCTTTGATAAGGCTACGGTTGGTTAGGTACTTTTGGGCACGGGCTTGATAAATACTCATCAAAGGTCCAAGACCCATAGATACGGTGGGGAATTGCCAGTAGTCGGGCATGAGATAGGGGTGTGGATAGCTTGACAAGCCTTTGCCGTCCACTTCACGGCGGAAATTTTTGAGCTGTTCTTCGGACAGACGACCTTCCATGAACGAACGGGCGTACATACCAGGGGCTCCATGACCTTGATAATAAATCATGTCGCCACCGTGGTTCTCGCTCGGAGCTCGCCAAAAGTGGTTAAAACCTGTCTCATACAGGGTCGCCGATGACGCGAATGTCGCCAAATGCCCACCCAAATCATCATCGTTTAGGTTGGCACGCATGACCATCGCTAGGGCGTTATAACGCATGATTGAGCGGATTTTACGCTCTAGGTGCAAATCCCCTGGGTAGGCAGGCTCATCTTCAACAGGAATGGTATTGATATAAGCCGTTTCTAGGCGGTTAAATGGCAAGCCTTCTTGTACTGCTTTGTTATATAAGGCTTTTAATAAGAATTGAGCCCGCTCTTTGTCGGCGTTTTTGATGACCGACTCAAATGCATCAAGCCACTCTTGGGTTTCTACATGGTCGGAATCGTTGTAATAGGTCGTCATAAAATTTTCCTACTGTTGTGAATGCTAAGATGAACTTAGCGATGAATGTCAAACACAGATAGCTTGACAGAAAACTGTGTCACTTTTGTGAAAAGCTGTCATAAAAGCTAATTTTAGGGCGTGTTGAACTTTGGTATTTGCAATGAAAAATGAGAAAAATCGCACGTTTTTCAAGGAAAAAACGTAGGCTGATAGTTATTCTATCAGACAAGTTTTTGACGATGAAAAACAAGATTTAGCCATTTTTCATGCAAAAATTGATTGAAATTGTTAAACTTTCATCTTATTTTATAAGAATGTTATCAATGTTCAACACGCCCTAGCCATATATTATAAAAGACTTTGCCTAAAATTTGTTATGTCTTTTGGTAAATGTTTATCATTGGACTATTTTTTAAATAAATAGTGAAAATAAATTTTGGGTGAAATCATAACAGACATCTCACCCCAAGCCCACTAGCCAAACACCGTATTATCTACCACCAAAGGATGACAACAGGACAAGTTACTGATAAAACGCCTGTACTTTTTTCTCGCCATCTTTGACAATGTCCACAGGCGTATCATCGCACGGCACTTGATAAATGGTGTTCGCCCCTTTAAAAATATAGACCACATAAGGACTGTCAAGCAGTGGATTGATGTTTTGACTGGCGTCCTTGACCTTTGCCAATACCATCATCTCATCAGGGCGTGCCAGTACACGCTCGACATCAGATTTATCAAGCGATAAGGCATTCACACCAAAATACTCCCACGCCTTATCCACGCTTATCTCGTCCAAAGGTTCGGGGTTATCCCACAGCGTTTTTGCCCCGTCAGGCTCTTTCATTTGCATGACAAAACTGCCTGCTTGCTTGCTCACTTTTATTTGAGCAGGGCTGTTTTTCTCAACGCTATAACAGCCGACAAATGTCCCTGCCTGCCCATCTGCTTTGGCAGTCGGGGCGTTATCGGTTGGGGCTGATTGGTTGCAGGCGGTTAAGCCAAGGGCAAAGAGAATGGATAGGATACAAGAATAAGATTTGATAGACATGGTGTGACTAATAAAGGTTAAGTTAAATTGGTTTGTGTTGGTTTTTGATTTTAGATGATTTTATTAATTTTAAAAGCAAAATCATCAATTGCTGGCATAAATTGAAAAGTTGAATTTATCAAAGGGTAAATTTTGGTATTTTCCATCGATAATACTTTTGGACGGACTTGTAGGGGCAAATTGCAATTTACCCTTTGATAAAGTGTTGATTTTTGGGCAAATAAATTACCCCAATACGTCTAGCTCACTCGGGACGGCTAGACAGACGATGATAACCCACGCTCTCTCCAACATCGCCGACAAACCCAAGCTGTCGCCACACTTCATACAGACAAATTGCCACGCTGTTAGATAGGTTAAGACTGCGAGAGTCGGGGAGCATGGGCAGTCTTAGCCAGTTACCCGCCCCGATGTCATCACGCACATCAGACGGTAGTCCGTCTGTCTCCGAGCCGAACACCAGTGCCACCGAGCTGTTACCAACTTTAAAATCATAATCATAAAACGGACGGCTAAACTTGGTCGTCATCGCCACGACCGTATCCACGCCCACACTTGTCAAATAGGCACGGCACGCCTGCCAGTCATCATGTACTTGCATGTTGGCGTATTCATGATAATCCAGTCCCGCCCGTCTTAGCTTTTTATCATCAAGCTCAAAAGCTAAGGGCTTGATAAGGTGCAGTTTTGCCCCTGTATTGGCACACAGACGAATGGCGTTGCCGGTGTTATTGGGGATTTTAGGAGTATAGAGAACGATATGGATTTGTTTCATGGTTGTTATTTCATGGTTTTTATAAAAAAGCCCGCACCAAATGATTGACGTATTTAAAGCCCATCTTGGTCGGGGCGATGATGTCAGGGTGAAACACCATCAGCCCTTGATGTTGTAAGGGCAAAAGCTCATTATCAATGGTGCTAACAAGTAGCCCCGTCCGCTCTTCAAAGGTGCGAGTTGTCGTGCCATCTGCCAAACGCAGGGCATTCATCATAAATTCAAAGGGCAGACTCTCATCCGCCACCCGCTCAAAGCCTACCATCTTTGGAGCATTATTATAATTTAGATAGTCTTTGGGCAGGCGAGATTTGGCATAACGATAAATACCATCTGGATAATCGGTATGCTCACGCAGTGTTACTTTGCCATGCCCACCTGCCCCAATGGCAAGATAGTCGCCAAATTGCCAATAGTTGACATTATGACGACACGGCTCATCATCACGCCCGACCCATGCCGACACTTCATAATTGGCAAAACCTGCTTGCAAAAGTCGCTCTCGCCCTGCATTCTCTATGCGTTCTAGCTCGTCATCATCGGGCAAGTCAGGCGGACTGCGATAAAAGGCGGTGTTTGGCTCAATGGTCAGCTGATACCATGAGATGTGCGTTGCCCCTGCCGATAATGCCATGTCAATGTCACGCACGGCAAGCGTGGCGGTCTGACTAGGCAAGCCATGCATCAGGTCGGCATTGATACGAGTAAAGCCTGCTTGTTTGGCATTTTTGATGGCATTGACTGCTTCATCATGGCGATGTATTCGCCCCAATTTCGTCAATGCCCCATCATCAAAGGACTGCACACCCACCGATAAGCGGTTAATACCCAGTGCCAAATAGTCGGCAAAGGGGGCATGTTCTAGCGTACCGGGGTTGGCTTCTAAGGTAATCTCAATATCATCGGCAAAAGGGATCATCTCACGTAACCCCAAAAACAGCACCCGATACTGCTCTATCGGCAACAGCGACGGCGTTCCCCCACCGATAAAGATACTTTGTATCGCACGCCCCCCTGTTAAGGCGACTTGCGAGCGAGCGTCAGCCAAAAGTGCTGTGACATAATCAGCAAAAGGGGCAGACTCGGGCAAGGCGTGCGAGTTAAAATCACAATATGGACATTTTTTGACACACCACGGAATGTGAATGTACAAAGACAATGGGATATTAGCAGGGTCAAGGATTAGACTATGTTCGTTCATTGGTTTATATGGCGTGACACATGCCATGCCTTTTATTGTTTTTAATGATTGGTTGTTATGATTTTTGTGTTTATTTCTGTATTAAATCGCACCTAGGTTGCGATACCATTTGGCATGATATTTAGCCATCATGCCAGCTTACACCTAGTCTTGCACCAAATCATCAAACTGCAACAAACCAAACTTCATGCCCAAATGCTTCTCTAAGGCAGGCAGGTTAAAGGCGTCATCTTCGCCCACCAAGCTAATAGACACGCCCGATTGCCCTGCTCGTCCTGTGCGTCCGATACGATGAACATAATCATCGGGCAAATCAGGCAGTGTGTAGTTAATGACATGAGTCACGTCATCCACATGAATACCACGCCCTGCCACGTCGGTCGCCACCAACACATTAACTTCGCCATCTTTAAAGCGTTTTAGGTAACGTTCTCGCTTGGCTTGGGCGACATCGCCTGAAAGCATGGTCACATCCACATGCTTACGTAGATTGTCATACAGGCGTTTGACTTGGTCTTTGCGATTGGCAAAAACAATGGCTTTTTTGACATCATCACTGCCAAGCAACTGCTTTAATGCCGTCAGTTTTTGGCGGTCGGTTAATAGATAAAAACGCTGTTCAATGTTCTTATTGGTACGACTCTCGGGGGCGATTTCCACAAAGGTCGGCTGATATAGCCAGCGATACGCCAAATTCATAACATCGGTGTTGAAAGTCGCCGAGAACAGCAAACTTTGGCGGTGCGTATTGGCAGGCATTTTGCTGATGAGTCGCTTGACATCAGGGATGAATCCCATGTCAAGCATGCGGTCGGCTTCATCCAACACCAACACTTCCACACGGTCAAGAAACAGCACGCCCTTTTGCACCCAATCAATAATCCGCCCTGGTGTGCCAATCAAAATATCCATCGGGCGACGGTTTATCTCATTTGCCTGCTTGTCATAATCCGCCCCACCAGTCATACACAAAGCATACAAATCACTCTCTTTGACCAACTCTCGGCAGTCGCTATAAATCTGCTGTGCCAGCTCTCGGGTCGGTGCTAGGATTAACGCCCGTGGCTCACCCAAATAACGTGTCTCATCATCGCCAAACGGGCGAGACAGCAGGCTTTGGATGATGGTAATCAAAAACGTGGCAGTCTTGCCCGTGCCTGTCTGTGCCTGTCCAATGGCGTCTTGTCCTGCTAGGGTGTGGGGCAAGATTTGGGCTTGAATGGGCGTGAGAGTCTCAAAACCCAAAGCCGATACTGCCTTTTGGATGGGTTCTGCTAAGGGTAAGTCACGAAACGTGCTAAATTGCTCGGTCAAGGGCATGTCCTTTTAAGCTAAATGGGCGAATTAGGTTGTTTGGTATTTTTACCAAATGCTTATCAATGATATTTTTAAAAAATGATAAAACAAAAGTGATTGGCAATATTTACGTTTTTATCTTTTGATAATTTTAAATCATCCATCCAAATCATCAAAACAGGCATTAAGTGAGCCTTCCACGGCTTGCTGAACAAACCGCTCTTTGTCAGCTTTGTCATCATAAACAGGCATTTTATAAATGATGTTCAAGCCGTTGTGCCATGTCTCATCAATAAATGACACCATGTCTTTTTTGGAAAAACTTTTTTCCACTCTTTTTAGGGCTTTATCAAGGTTTTTCTTGGCTTTGTCTTTGCCGACCCCATTTTGATGGTCGATGGCGATGTCATAAACACCTTTACTGGCAACCATGCAAATCCCTGCTATCTCTTCGATTCTGGCTGATTCGTCCGCTGATAAGGTCACTGCCGCATGAGCCGTACCACTGATACCGAGCAACGCTAGGATACCGAGTGTGCAGATAAGTTTGTTTGGCTTTTGCATAATCACGCCTTTATAAAAGAATCAATCTTATATTTTATCACAACTTATCATGACAGGCAAAACCCAATTTAAAAGCTTGATTTTAAAGGCTAATGTTAAAGCCCAATTTTAAAACCCCCACAAAAAAACCCACCCCAAGGGCAGGTTTTGCGTGACTTAAATATCACATTAACCTGGTGACTTCTTCGGCTTGCAATCCTTTATCGCCTTCGGTCACGACAAATTCCACCATTTCACCTTCTCTTAGCGAGCGATAGCCGTCACCGACAATAGAACGAAAATGCACAAACACATCTTCGCCAGTGGCACGCTGGATAAAGCCAAAACCTTTGGCATTGTTAAACCATTTAACCTGACCTTGTTCACGAGCAGACATAACACTTCCTTAAAAAATACCACATTGTAACACTTACAATGATACAAATAACCAAATAAGCCTACGCACTATGCAGTTATCGTAAACTCGTGCCTAAATATAGCACACTTTTAAAGGGCTGTAAACGTATGTAACCAAACATTAACAAAAAATTTACGCCCCACTACCTTTAAAAATTTGTTAAAATAATCAGCATTTAACATAAAACACACAGACATCAACACTCATGAACCAAACCACTCCCCTAAATCGCAAACTATTAGTGCTAAACGGTGCCAATCTACACTTACTGGGCAAGCGTGAACCGCACATTTATGGTACGACCACCTTACAAGACATCGTTCACCGCCTATCCACCACCGCTCATCAGCACGGTATCCAACTTGACCATTTTCAGTCCAACCACGAAGGCGACATCGTGGACATCATCGGTAGCCAAGGCGTATTGGCGGACGACCACGACAAATTTGATGGGGTCATCATCAATCCAGCCGCCTTTACCCATACATCCGTTGCCATTCGTGATGCCTTACTTGCCAGTGGCAAACCCTTTATTGAAGTGCATTTATCCAACGTCCATGCTCGTGAGCCGTTTCGCAGTCATTCGTATTTTTCGGATAAGGCGGTGGGCGTGATTTGTGGGCTTGGCGACATGGGTTATGACATGGCATTGGCATGGTTTTTAAAAAATTTATATAAAACAAATGGCGTACACTCATGACCATCATCGCTTATACTGACGGGGCATGTAAAGGCAACGGCAAGGCAGGGGCGTCTGCTGGCGGATTTGGCACGCACATCATCTACCCCACAGGCGACGTGCTAAACATTTGGGGCGGTGAGAGCGACACCACCAACAATCGCATGGAACTCATGGGGGCAATCACCGCCCTAGAACGCACGCCTGCTGACACACCGATACAGATTTGGACGGACTCGGGCTATGTCAAAAACGGCATTACCCAGTGGATTAACGGATGGAAAGCCAAAGGCTGGAAAAAAGCAGACGGCAAAGCGGTACTCAACCAAGACCTATGGATACGCCTAGATAACGCCTGCCAACGTCGCACCATTGATTGGCAATGGATAAAAGGACACGCAGGACATGTCGGCAATGAGATGGCGGACAAACTTGCCAATGATGGTGTTACTGGCAGTGGCGAGTTGTTTATCAGTCACGTCCCCACAAATAACCCTGCAAGCAACACCCAGACAGACAACAAAACCAATACCGAGCCAAACATCATATCAAAAGAGACAGACGAGACAACCACGATGAATGAGACCACCAACCACGCCCTTGATGACAGCAATTTTCACGGCAATGATTTTCATGACAATGCCGTTTATGAGAGCGATTTGGGCGAGGACATGGATTATTATGCCGACATGGCAAACATGGTAGCAGATGATGAATTTGACCCTGCTACCCCAATGGTGGATGTGGGAGCGGATATTAATGACAGCGAGCCACAAAGCCAAACGCAAAATGAAACCCCCGCCAAAAAATCCAAGAAAAAAACACCACCTGCCCCCATGCAAGTGGTTCGCCACGACCACCAAAACCCCGACTATGACGGACGTACCGATGAGATTCGTGAGCCGTTTTGGGCGGTACTGCCCGACCCCATTCATCGTGGAGCATCAGAGCGTCAGCTGATTATGGATACGGAGACGACGGGCATTGACCCTGCCACGGGCGACCGTATTGTTGAGATTGGCATTGTTGAGATGGTCAAACGCAAGCCAACTGGGGTTCAACTGCATGTGTACCTAAATCCCGACAGGGGGATGGACGATGAAGTCATTGGCGTTCACGGCATTCATAATGAATTTTTGGTAGATAAGCCCCGATTTGCCGATGTTGCTCCTTATATCTATGAGTTCATGAAAGGGGCGGAAATCATCGCTCATAACGCCCAGTTTGATATGAAATTTTTATCGCATGAGTTTGATAAAGTGGGCATGACCGACTTTGCCGATGTCGTGGAAGTCACCGACTCACTCATGCTTGCCCGCAAAATGTATGCAGGGCAAAAGAACAATTTGGACGCCCTTGCCAAACGCCTAGACGTCGGTCAGGACATTGACCGTTCCTACCACGGGGCATTAAAAGACTCGCAGATTTTGCTTGAAGTCTATCTTGCCATGACCAGTGGGCAGATTGCCATGAGCATGGAAGAAGAAGGGGCGAGCCAAGATGACAACAGGGGCGAGATTAGTTTTAGTGATTTAAGTGCATTGTCCGCCCAACTAATCCGCTCAAAAGATGACTTCTCTGCCGATGGGGCATGGCGTGAGAGCGTACTTAAATAACAATTTATCCGATATTTGCCCTATTTAGTATAATTTTACTTGCCAAGTTTCGCCAAACATGGTTAAATGTAGCGATTATTAATGCGTGCTGTAAAACAACAGGATTATCATGACTCAATCAGCCAAAACCGCCACCAATTTTGACTTATCATCACTTCATATTTTGCGTAATGAAATCAGTACGGTATTAAAAGATGCTGAGACGCATTTGCGTGAGTTTTATGATGACCCCGACCAAGCCCCCTTACTGCTAGATTCGGCAAGTAACTTATCACAGCTGTCTGCCATTTTTAAATTGATCGCCTTTAATGGAGCAGGACTACTTGCTGAGAACCTATCAGCAAGCTACACTCTACTGCACGGTAATGCCGATGGCGACGAAGACGAAAATGAGATTCTAATGACAGACATCTCAGAAGCCATCATGCTACTAGACCGCTACGTTGAGTTTGTCTTATTAAAAGAAACGCCCGAACCTGCTCTACTGCTACCCATCATCAATAAACTGGGCGAGCATTTGGGGCATGTTGCCATTGAATCAACCACCCTAAACCAAAACATTAACAGCGTTATCATCGCCGACCCCCAAGCAAACTACACTTCTCTTAGCACGCTTGGGCTCAATGCCAGAGCCTTAACCCAAGCCTATCGTGCAGGTCTGTCTGTCGTTCTTGAAAACAAAGATGGCATCATCTCTGATGATGAACACCAAAAATTAGATGGCATGACCAAAGCCTGTGCTGTGATTGCCCAGCATTCTGACACCTTATTTTGGCAGTCAGCAAAGACCATCACCCAGAACATCGCCAACGACCTACCGCTAAGCCATGCCAAAAAGCGTATCTTAGTTTATCTAGAACAGCAATTTTCTGACTATCTGCCGATTGAAGACCGTCGTTTTGCCGAGATGGTTAGCTTTGCTTGCAACAAAAACAAAGACTTTGCCACCCTTGCCAATCAAAAGTACGCCCTAAACCGAGTGAGTGACACCAAGTTTAGTGAAATGCAACGTTTCTTGTTCGGGCCCAACCGTGAAATCACCGATACGCTCAATGACCTGATTCAAGAGCAATTAGAAGCCATCAAACAAAAAGTGGACAAATTCGTGCGTGCATCTAACGGCATGGGTGAGATTGGCGACATGGTCAGTATCGATGACATCAAAACCGAGCTTGACACCCTATCTGGAACCATGATACTGTTAGAGCTTACCGATGCCAGCCAAGCACTAAAAGCGGCATCGTCTCAAATCGGTAGCTGGCAAAATCCCACCCTAGAAGACTTGGATACTTTCTTGGACAAACTATTGGTCGCTGAGAACGCTGCCATTTTCCTATCTAAGAGCCACACCCCAGGGGCGGTTAAATTACCCCTGCATAACCGTGAAATCTCCCTGCATCAGCTAGACACGTCTTATGAAGCCCTAGTCAAAGAAGCACGTAGCAACCTAACCGCGGCGACTTTGGCATTGACTGACTATATCGCAGATAGTAACCGTGACATCATGAACCTACAAAACACGCCCGAGATGATTCGCCAAGTGGCAGGGGCGGCGGCATTCTTACGTCTATCTGCCACATCGGCTCAGCTGTATCTGCTGGCTCGTCGCCTAGAAAATGGACTGCTTGATAAAGTCAAAACCGCCCCTGATGGCGAGCTGGCACGCATCAGCAATGCTTGGGCAGATGTCTTGGTTGCAGCGGACTTTGAATTTGAAAACTTCGAAGAAAACCGACCCACTAATGAACAAAGCATTCTCATCAGCCAAAATAGCTTAAATCAGCTTGTGGCATGAGCCATCAGAACATCACTCTCACAGGCACGCCGTCATCGACTACCCATACAATATGGGTCATTGATGGCGAGCGTGTTTTTTGTCGTGATGGCAAACCTTATGCATTTGACCATATCGAGATAGGCATAGATGGTTTAATTGACGGCTTGGACGATGGTTTAGATGACACACTGGGCGTGGTTGAATTGCTTCATTTTAGATATGATGACAGGCGGGTGTTTGCCATTGATTATCAAAAGATGGTCGAGCCACACCCTACCAAACCAAATCATCTCGACCATCTTAATGGCGAGTTCATCGCCTATCGCCATACCGTTGCCGTAACCGACAGCCACACCGCCCATGAAATCTCGGCAGGCATTCAGCTGTTATTATGGCAAAAGGGCAATCAATTCTGCGGTTATTGTGGCACCAAAACAGTGCGCCATCACAAAGAAAACACCATGGCATGTCCTGCCTGCCATCAGCATTTTTATCCTAAAATACAGCCTTGTGTCATCATCGCCATCACCCGTCCCTGTCCTGTGACAGGTCAGCTCCAAATCCTATTAGCACAACATCATCGCCATCAGGCAACAGGCATGTATGGACTCATCGCTGGATTTATGGAAGTGGGCGAGAGTGCCGAGATGACCATTCATCGTGAAGTGCTAGAAGAGACAGGCATTCATGTGAACAACATCCGCTACATCAAAAGCCAAGCCTGGCCATATCCGACCAATCTTATGCTTGGCTTTTGTGCCACTTATAAGTCGGGAAACATCGTCATCGATGAAGATGAACTGTCCCACGCTCAGTTCTTTGGCAAAGATGACCTACCACTGATTCCCAAGCAAGGGACGATTGCTTATGAGCTGATTAGTCAAGTATTGGGCTTAAATGAATGCTAGGGTAAGTAGCACCTGCCATTGATGGTATTTTTATAGAATACACTCTACTCTCAACTTTATGTCAGTAGGGCATGCCCACCCTTGGTGTTTGATGGAAGTGTTAAGTCTTCATCATATTTTATGAAAATATTATCAAAGGTAGGCACACTCTAGGGCGTGCCTACCTTTGGTATTTGCAATAAAAAATGCCTGTTTAAAAAAGCAGGGGAATCGCCCGTTTTTCAAGGAAAAAACAAAGGCTGTGAGTTTTCTATCAGACAAGTTTTTATTAAATCTCTTTCCAAACTAAAAATAAACCTTTATAAGTATTGGGGTTGAAGTTTTTAAAAATCCACAAAAATCGGGGTTTGGAAAGAAGTCTATTATAAAAAACAATCCGACCACTTAACTGGGTAAATTTTAAGATTTTAACTTAGCTTTTTTAAATTAAGTGGTCGGATAGCCATTTTTCATGCAAAAATTGGTTGAAATTGTCAAACTTTCATCTTACACTATACAAAATGAAAAAGTACCACGGTTTCCGTTCGTGGTGAGCCTGTCGAACCATGACGGAAACCGACCCTTCGACAAGCTCAGGGCGAACGGTTTCCGTAGTAAAATACAATTTTGTTGGCTGTATTTTATAAAAATGTTATCAATGGTGGGCACGTCCTAATCAAGTACAAATAATTAATTCATCAAAATTGAATGTAATTTCCCACTACATGTTATCGATAGATTAAATCCCCCATCCTATCAATTCCACCCCAAAAAATTCAATTAGGATTATGTTAAATAAATTTTTGTAAAAATAAAAAAGAGCGAATATTTTCGCCCTTTTTATCATTACATTACGACAATTACCACGCCTGCGACAATGCCGACAGCACGCCTTTTAGCATGGACGATACAGTGCTGTTGCACACGCCAATGCCAGAATACACCTTGCCTGCCACATTAAGCTGAACATACGCCGCCGCCGCCGAGTTGGTTTGGTTGTCGCCCAGCTCGTCATCAAGCAGGCTTTCGGTCGCCTTGACGTTAATGGCGTGTTCTGAATAATTGGTAACGTGAATGTCCTTGCCTGTCGCCTTGACCAGTCCGTCAATAAATGCTGACAACGCACCATTGCCCTGCCCGATGATTTCTAGCACATCGGTTGGCGTGGCGATTTGTCCGTTGAATGACACATCTCCGCCCTTATTGTTAATCTGATAATCACTAAGTTTAAAGGTTTCTTGGGTTAAATAAGTCTTGGTAAAAATGTCAAGCAATTCGTCCGTTTTTAGCTCACGAGCCAAACTCTCGGCTTGGTTTTGCACCACTTTGGCAAAATCAATCTGCGTCCAACGTGGCAAATCAAAACCATAATGACGTTGCAGAATATACGCCGCCCCACCCTTGCCCGACTGGCTATTGATACGCACCACGTCTTGATAGCTTCGCCCGATATGCACAGGGTCAATGGGCAAGTATGCCACGTCCCAATGCTGTTCGGTTTCGGGGTGTTTTTCATTATAATCAAGCGACTTTTTAATGGCATCTTGGTGCGAGCCTGAGAAAGCCGTAAACACAAGTTCGCCGACATAGGCATGGCGTGGGTGTACGGGCAAATTGGTGCAATCAGTCGCTACTTGCACAATCTCACTCACTTGCGACAAGTCAAGCTCAGGGTCTACCCCTTGCGTGTACAGGTTCATTGCCATGGTCAAAATATCCATGTTGCCCGTACGCTCGCCATTACCCAGTAGCGTACCCTCCACGCGGTCAGCCCCTGCCATAACACCAAGCTCACTTGCTGCCACGCCACAACCACGGTCGTTGTGCGTGTGTAGGCTCACAATCACGTCTTTACGGCTTGGCAAATGACGACAAAAATACTCAATCTGGTCGGCATACAGGTTGGGCGTGGACGCTTCTACGGTGGCAGGTAGGTTCAAAATCACTTTTTGTCCGTCTTGGGGTTGCCACACATCGCACACCGCTTGGCAGACTTCTACGGCAAAATCAGTCTCGGTCTGGCTAAAACTCTCTGGACTGTACTGAAAAATCCACTCGGTCTCAGGATGGCGTTTGGCAATGTCTCTAAGCAGGGTCGCTCCATTGACCGCAATCGCCTTAATGCCGTCCTTATCAAGCTGATAGACCTTATCACGTTGCACCCTTGACGTGCTGTTATAAACGTGAACAATGGCACGTTTTGCCCCTTTTAGGCTCTCAAAGGTGCGTTCAATCAAATGCTCACGAGCCTGCACCAGCACCTGCAAAGTAACGTCATCAGGCACATGACCGCCTTCAATCAAAAGACGTGTAAAGTCAAATTCCACTTGGGCGGCAGACGGAAAGCCAATCTCAATCTCCTTGAAACCAACCGCTACGAGCAATTTAAAAAAGCGTAATTTTTGCTCAATGGTCATGGGGTCAATCAAGGCTTGGTTGCCGTCTCGCAAATCCACGCTCGCCCAGATGGGGGCTTTTTCAATTCTTTTATCACACCAAGTCCGATTTTCTAATTTGGGAGCAAATTCAAAAGGACGGTATTTGGTATGGTCAAAAGCGGGGTTTTTGGGGGTGATTTTGGGTGTTGGCATGGCTAGGCTCGCTATATTTTTTTTAAATT
>NZ_JADFBZ010000038.1:0-31127 GCF_015223095.1 Moraxella sp. K127
TTTCCATTTTCCATTTTCCATTTTCCATTTTCCATTTTCAAAAGATTATCGCACCGCCCAACACCATGTCAAGCCCTTACCGCATCAGATGATAAAACAGCACAAAAACAAGACAAAAGGCAAGGCGATGACGATGATGGTACAGATTTTTGGGAAAATTTGCGGTATAATAAAGGGTTAGCATAAAAACAGTTGATAAGGTGGGCGATGGACATCGTACAGTATTTGCATGGGTTGGTATCAAGCTCCATGGGTATCTCAAACAAAGATACGAGTGCGGATTTGTTAAAGCAGTATTATGCCCTAAGTACGGCACGTTTGATTGAGCTTGATGATGGCTTTGACAGTACCAATGCCAAAAATCACAGCCTGACCGCCTTGTGGGGCATACAGGCAGAGCCTTTGGCGGGGCGTTTGGCACGCAGTTTTCACATGGATGAGCAGTCCACGATGACGCTTCTAAAAGCCATTACCCCGCCGATGATGGTGGAAGTGGCGAATTTGGCAGGGGGTCAGGGGCTGATTGCTTTTTTGGCACAAAACTTTGAATCAAGTCGCACGCATTTGCCTGCGTGGTCGCCCCAATTCATCCAAAGCTCACTGGCTCAAAAGATTGAACAATTAAATGGGCAAATGCCAAAGGCTAATTCGGCATTTATCAATTCTGACAATCCGCCCAATCAAGCAGATGAAGATATTGATAATACTCCCATCGCCACAGATGACTCACCAATTATTAGCATCACCAAAACTGCCGATATTAATGATAATATCAATACACCCTTTGATAATGACAAACAAGGGGATGATTTAAATACTAATGGCATTTATCAAGATGGCATAAATGATGATATTAATGGCAGTATCAATGGCAGTATTGATAATAATATTAATGATGATATTAACACCGATACAACCGCCGAAGATGGTATAAATGACGATAATCATCTTGATGGTCATGAGTCCATTAATTCCCCTATTAAACCCCCTATCAAGCCTAAGTTGGCACGCCCCAATCCTTTATTAATGGGACTTGGAGCAGGGCTTATCGCCTTAGCTGTCGGGGGCGGAGCATGGTACCTACTAAAAGACAAATCAGGCTCATCGGAGACCGCTCCCGTCCATGACCCTAATGTCGCCACACCGACCGTCAAATCGCTAAATCCGCCCCGTCTGTCCCTAACATCGGGCGAGAACGGCACGCTGTACGCCTGTCAAGCCGAAGTGGGCAACAGCCAGCTCCAAGAACAACTGCTCGGGGTGCTACAAAAAAACTTCGGGCAAATCGGCTGTATTATGGACATCGATGATAATTTTGGCACATCGCTGACAGGGCTAGAACGCTTGGAGAGTATCATGGCGATGGTCAAAGCTGAGCCGTTTACCAGCATTGAGATTATCGGCGACCACATCTATGTCAATACGCCAAAGACAGACATCCTACCCAGAATCGTCAATGACATCGCCCTGCTCGCCCCACAGTTTGATGTCTCGCCTGCCCCTGCATTGAATAAAGCCAATGTCATCAATCAAAGCTTTGAGCGTGCCACGACCGCCCTAAATGCTCTGGATAATCCGCCCAACAGCTATGATTTGTCACGCTCGGCAAGCCTTACGGTGATTGACTTTAACGGCACAAGCGAGTTGCCTGCCAACACCCATGGCGTGCTGTCACTACTGGCAGAGAAAATCAAAGCCAATCCGAGCATCAAGCTCATCATCGCAACTCATACCAGTGGCGGAGATGGCACTGACCGCATGGCAAATCTTAGCCTATCACAAAGCCAAGCCGAAGCGGTCAAAGCCTTTTTGGTGGGGCAAGGGGTAAATGATGCGCAGCTGACCCCCAAGGGCGTAGGTGACAGCTTTCCTGTGTCGGACAACGTAACCGAGTTGGGACGCTTTAAAAATGAACGAACAGAGTTTTTGGTATATGATGAGACAACTTTATCTGCACTCAATGTAGACATCGCTCAGCTGTTACCAGAGTCAAACGCCATCATGATGCCCCCCACCACATACATGCCTGACCAAAATATGCCCATACAAGGCATGCCTGATGGCAATTATCTGCCCCAACCTGTGCAAAATGCACAGCCAGTCATTATAGGTAACCACCCCACCCAGTATCAAGCCCCTACCCCATCAGACCATATCGGCACCAACATGCCTCTGACGCCATCGCCAGACACCATACCCAACTTACCTGATGACTTTTTTAGACTCAGTGATTCCACGATTGGTTCTGAACAAGGGCCGGGCATACAAAGAGAGTTGCGTTAAGCATCAAAAACTCAAAATAACAAAACCTGTGTTCAATCACAGGTTTTTTATTCATCAAAATGTAATATTTTTAAATAAAATTTACAATATAGCAATACAAATGAAATAAAATATGCTTGTTATTAATGCCACAAAATACCGTAAATTTATCATTTATAAGATTTTATGAAAATTTAGGGCTGACATTTTCGTATAAAAATATAAAATTAAATTAATTACAAATACTTATAAAAATCCACAATATCATTAATGAGTTTTTCTGATATTAATCATTTGCCAAAACTAATATCATTTTGTATAATACTGTTAATATTGAGTATGATTATTGTTAATAAATACACTTGATATTATTAAGATAAATTTAAACAAAAAATCGTTAGGAGCGATGATGAAACATACTGTATTTTTTAACCAAGGTGTTATGATTGGTGTCATTTGTATCATTGGACTTTTATCAGCCTGCGATAAAAAACAATCCACCACACAAAATACCGACGATACCAATATTAGCACCAAAACCATCCAAGTGGCAGTCAACAGTAACATGCCGCCTTTTGCTTATATTGATGACAGGGGCAACCCCATCGGTTTTGACGTGGAAGTCATCACCCATATCGCCCAAAAAATGGATACACGGTCAAATTTAATATTTTACCATGGCAAGATATGTTCAAATCAGTAGAGCAAAACATAAGCGACCTTGCCATCTCATCCATCTCTTATACCACCGAACGTGAAGGCAAATATCTACTTAGCAATCCGTATGTATATATGCCTGCGGGGGTTTTGTCTTTAAATGACACAACCATCAACTCAATGTCAGATCTAAAACCCATGCGTTTGGGCGTTCAAGATGGGGCGATTTTTGTAGATGTCGCCAAAGAACATGGAATTGAACATGTGATAACCAAAGAAAAGATGTTTTTGAGCTTTCAAGACTTAATCAATGGCAAAGTGGATGCCATCATGAGCGACAAACAAATCGTCCAGCATTTTGCCAAAAGCTATCCCCAATATAAAACCAATCTTTTAGAGTATGGTAATGTCAATGATAAAGGTTCGTATGCCGTCGCAATAGCACCTAAGAATAAAACTCAGATCATTAACATGTTCAACCAAGGTCTTAGCGATATGAGAGCAACAGGTGAACTGACAAAACTTGAAGAAAAATGGTTTGAAAAATGACACTAGTGGCCCAAACTTAACATAATATGATTAAATGCTTGATTTGATGAGCGGTTTTTGTTATAATTTGACCATTGGGGATGTTCTGGCTTCGACGCTGGTAATGAAACCTAATGATGCACGTCAAGAGCGTATGTCTCTTGTAAATCAACATACAATTTAAAATAGTCGCAAACGACGAAACTTACGCACTAGCAGCCTAAGGGCTACTTGGGTCGGCACAGATTGCCTTTGGTCTGGTTGCTCACCCCGATGCGAACGCACAAAGGATAGCATCTGTTAGCGTTGCGATGGCAGGTGTGAACTCTTAGCAAATCGTCCAATCCACCCTGACTGTCGGGTCGGTGCGGATTAAAGCCAAAGACAGACTCTAAGCGTGTAGAGTCATGGGCGTAGTGCTGGCGGACGCGGGTTCAACTCCCGCCATCTCCACCAATTATTATCATAAAAATCAAAGACTTGGCTCATATTTTGAGTTAAGTCTTTTTTGTAGGTAAAACCAAACACTCCATAAGACAAGAACCCAAAACATAACAGCTTTTCAAATCATATTCTAATAATCACCCCATTGACAAAGAAGAAAATATCAGCGTTTTTTCTTCAAAAACTCTTCATCGCCACGCACTTGTTTCTCAGACAGATATCGCCAATAGCGAACGGGCAGATACTGCTTGTGTAGCTTGGGATTGATACGTTCTTTGATGGTTACATTGGCAAAATATCCCTGCCAAAATCGCTGATAACGAGCTTCATCATCACTCCACACCGAGCGACTGTCCGCCAATACATCATCATCAATCCCGACAATCATCTGCACGTCTGTATCGCCCTGTCTTGACAAAATGCCATAACCCCGCTTGATGTCATAAATGGCAAAATCTTGGTCTTGATAGCGTGCCTTAAAGTGATTGGTGATGAGTGGCAGAACATTAAAATCGGGATTGATTTTGGCAAAATACACCCCGTCTGTGGTATGCTCAAAGCGGACAAAGGCTTTCATGCGGTGTCGCTCTCGCCCGACTGATTTGACCGTTTGGTGCAGAGTCATGACATCGGGGTGGGCATGGTCTTTTAGGATGTTTTTTGTGGGGTTGGCTAGGGCGTATTTGACCACACCAAACAGCACGTTTGGGATATAATCAAACTCGGATAAGTACGCCCACATGAGCTGTCTGATGCCATCTTTGCAAGCGTTTGGGTGAGCTTGGTCAGCACCCGTTCGGCTTTGGCAGGGTCGGTTGTTACGTCCATGACCGTGCCAAAAAACTGCGGTGCGTACTGATGACGACACACCAATGTCGCCCTGTCTGTGTACTTTTGCTCATAGCAGACAAATACCGCCGTCAGCCAGCCATCAAAATCGCTGTCATGGGTTAGGGTAATGCCATCATCAAGGGTTAATAAATCCAAGTTATTTCCCAATTTGTCAAAATAAAAATATCATAGGAAGCAAACACCATTACACGCCCATATGACAAAAACATCTTAGGGCATATTGATAAAACCTTAAAACAAAGCAAGCTGTCCCGTTCGTTCATCTTTGAATTTGGTTTGAGTTTGTCCGATAAGATATTGCCTAAAATTATCCTTGGTCAAATGTGCCAAATGCTCATTTTTGCCCGACAACGCCATAAAATACTTGGCACGATTGACCGCCGCCCCCATCTTTTGGACATGCTCCAAAGTCAGCGTACGAAACTGCCTTGCTTTGATGATTTTTTTGGCGGTCTTCACCCCAATGCCAGGTATGCGAAGTATCATCTCATAGGGAGCAGTTTGGATATGCACGGGGAAAAACTCACGGTGGCGTATCGCCCACGCCAATTTGGGGTCGCACTCTAAGTCCAAAAAAGGCTCGTCAGGAGTGACAATCTCATGAGCCGAAAAACCATAAAACCGCATGAGCCAGTCGGCTTGATACAGGCGATTTTCACGCACCATCGGCACAGGCGTGGAGAGAGCAGGCAGATTTTTGTCTGCCAACACAGGCACATAGCCTGAATAATACACCCGCCTTAGGTCGTATTTTTGATAAAAATGACTGGCAAGACTCACCACTTGTAAATCCGTCTCCCCCGTTGCTCCCACTATCATTTGGCTAGTCTGTCCTGCAGGAACGAATTTGGGGGCTTTTTTGTGGTGTTTTTTGCTGTCTTTGAACACCACAATCTCATCTTTGACCGTCTGCATGGGGGCTTTTAGTTGGTCGTGAGTTTTTTCGGGGGCGAGCAGTTTTAGCCCTGAGATGGTCGGAATCTCGATATTGGCACTTAGGCGGTCAGCATACAGACCCGCTTGGCGTAACAGCTCAGGCGATGCCCCTGGTATGGTTTTTAGATGGATATAACCGCCAAAACGTTCTTCTTCACGCAGTCGCCGTGCCACTTCAACCAGTCGCTCCATCGTATAGTCAGCACTTTTGAATATGCCTGAGCTCAAAAACAGCCCTTCGATGTAGTTTCGCCGATAAAATTGCATAGTCAAATCCACCACTTCTTCGACCGTAAAGGCAGCTCGGGGCGTGTCATGGCTACGTCTTGACGTGCAGTAACTACAATCATAAATGCAGTGGTTGGTAAATAGAATTTTGAGCAGGCTCACGCACCGCCCATCTTCGGTAAAACTGTGGCAAATGCCCGATGTGGACGAATTGCCAAGAGAGTCTCCTTGGTTTTTGCGGTTTGAGCCTGATGATGAGCAAGAAACATCATATTTGGCGGCGTCAGCTAGGATGTTAAGCTTGCCTTGGATACGGTCAAAATTGATGGTCATGGTGTGTGATGATAATCCTTGATAAAATAAAACTTGATAAATAAGCGTGTTAATAAACTGTCGTGGTATCGGAGTATAACTTTATGATTTTATTAAAATTTTAAACTAAATGGGGTGTGATACGTCAATTTCAAGAAATTTTTCAATTTTCAAAAGATTATCGGCGAAAGTTTTGTGTTGTCAAGTTTTTTATTCACCAATCACTTCACCCCACACGCCACACACAAATGCCCGAATCGCTTGCCAGCTCTCATCATCGACCACGACCTGTTTTTCGGATAATGCCAGCTCGTGCGTGGTCTTTCTAAGTGCCAAATACGCCTGCGTGAGTCTGTCGCACCAGTCATCAGACCACAGTCCCGTCTTCGCCACTTCTTCAAAGATACGCACGTTATCTGACCAAATGGCAAGTCTCGGGTGAGCATGGGCATGGGCAAGCACCATAAACTGAGCCAAAAACTCAATGTCAATCAGCCCGCCAAAGTCCTGCTTGATGTGAAAAGGTTGAACCAGTCCGTGGTTGTTGGGCTGACTGGGTGATTTGGTACCAAGATGTTCTTTCATCTTTTGACGCATGGACAGCACGTCTTGGCGTACCTGCTCGGACTCTCGGTGAGCGGTCAGTACCTGATGGCGAGTGTTATCAAAAGCATCCAGCACCGCCTTATCGCCTGCGATACCCCTAGCCCGTACCAGTGCCTGATGTTCCCACGCCCACGCCTTATCACGCTGATAGCTGTCAAAGCCCTGCACCGACACGACCATCACGCCTGCGTTGCCCGATGGTCGAAGACGCATGTCCAACTCATAGGCACGCCCATCACGGGTCTGCGTGGTCAGATAGGTGATGACCTTTTGGACAAGCCGAGACGCAAACTTCATGCCACTAATCACCTTAACATTGTCGCCCACGGTATCGGCTTTTTCGTCAATGTCATGCAAAAACACCACGTCCAAATCTGACGCATACGACATCTCAATCCCGCCCAACTTACCATAGCCAATGACGGCAAAACCACACGCCGTCTCATCGGTGGGCATGCCATCGGCACGCACAGGATGACCATGCTTGGCAACCAGCTCATCATAAGCCCTGCTAAGTGCCGATGACAGCACAACTTCGGCAATAAAGGTCAGGCTGTCCGAAACTTTCATGATATGACGCAAGCCTAGAATATCAGCAGTCGCCACAGCCAGCACTTGTGACTTTTTGAAGGTGCGGATGGCGGTCAGATACTGCTCATCATCAAAGGGTAATACCCGAAGCAGCTGTTGCCTTAGGATGTCGGTCAGCTCTGCTTTGTCGGGCAAATGCAAATAACGCTGTTGCAAAAAGTCATCAAGGAGCATGGGGTGCAAGGCAAGCTCTCGTGCTATCCACGGACTGGCTGAGAGCATGGGAATGAGTCCCATGGTCGCATTCGGGTTCTCGGCTATCATCACCAGATATATCGAGCGACGACAGATGGACTCTAACAGCGTAATAAGGCGTGGCACCGCATCATCAGCACGCTCCGCCCCATCGCTCTTGGCATGATGACAAAGTGCATGTAGCAAAATCGGATACGCCCCATCAAGGCGTGCCTTGGCATCAGGCTCTAAGCTGGTGACCAGTTTGGACTGCCAAAACTCATCTAGCAGATGTAAGCTGTCAGCACTGAGCAGTCCCTGCAACGCTCGCTCCATCTCCGCCGTCTCGCCCAGTGACTGCGTGGGGCTTTGGCGGTCGGTGACCATGCGGTTAAAGGGGGCAAAGACATTTTGCCGATGACGGGCAAGTACCGCCTGAAAGTCCGCCACACTCTCAAAGCCTAGCACCTGTGCAATCGCCACCAGCTCATCGCCCATCGGCAGTCTCTGGGTCTGCTCATCATGACGGGCTTGGATGGCGTGTTCTAATTGCCGTAAAAAGCGATAAGCGTCCATGAGCTTGGCGCATTCATCATCATCTAGATAATCAAGCTCGCCCAACATGGACAGCACATCCAGACAAGCCGACCGCTCGCCCAATGCCAAATGATGACCACCATAGATGAGTGAGAATGCCTGTGCGATGAACTCAATGTCCCGAATACCGCCCACGCCCAGTTTGACATTATCAGTGTCTTGGCGTTGGGCTTGCTGTGCCATGATGAGTGTTTTCATCTCACGCAGTGCCGAAAAGGCGGTATAATCGATATAATAACGATACACGAAATTCTTCATCACTACCGACAGCTCATCGGCAAAGGGTGTGGATACGGGATTGACCACTCTCGCCTTTAACCATGCAAACCGCTCCCATGTCCGCCCATGCTGATTAAAGTACTTCTCCAACGCTGACAAGCTCATGATGAGCGGACTGCCATCGCCCCACGGACGCAGTCGCATGTCCACCCGAAACACAAAGCCATGCTCGCTGTGGTCGTTAAGCAGGCGGATGAGCACTCGCCCAAGCGTGGTCATAAACTTCTGATTCTCCACGCTCTTTTTGCCCTGCTCGCTGATGTCAGTATCGCCCGCCCCCAAATGCACAAAAATCAGGTCAATGTCACTCGATAAATTCAGCTCTCTTGCCCCGAGCTTGCCCATGGCAATGACGGCAAATTCATCAGGCATGATTTTGGGGCTTTTTTTACCCATGCTTCCCATGCCTGTCTGTGCCAACTGCACGCTACTGGTCATGGGGACTCCATACCGCTCTGCCGTCTTGTGCCATGCATAGTCCTTGGCAAAGCACACGCACGCATCGGCAAAGTCCGACAGCTCTGTGGTTAGTCTCTCTAAGCTGATGACCCCCAACGCATCTTGCCATATCCATTTGACCATCAGCATGACTCTAAGCTCTCGCATCGCTTGCATGACCGCCGACTCATCAGCCCCATAATACCGCACATCGGCATGGTCTACATCGCCTGTTTTGTCTGTTGTCTGCTCTGTATCGCTTTTTATATCATCCTTATTTATGCCATCTTTTACATCACTCCCTTTTACACCATTCTCTTTTACATTATTTCCTGTTACATTATTCTCTTTTATGTCATCTTCTGCACCGCTTATGCCGGCACAAATCGCCACAAACTCTCTAATTAAGCCATCAAACACCGCACGGTCAAGGGGATGTGTCAAGCCAAACCGACCCAAAAACGCACTGACCTGTGACGGCTGTTTTTGATAAACACCAAAGGCAAAAGGACTGGCAAGGGCGAGCGTGGCAAGCTCGCTATCACTGGGGCAAAAATCAGACATGGCAACTCGCTAGATTTGTTGATTTGGGATTTATTGATTGATGATTTTTGCTTATTTTACACCAAATTTAAAAATTTACGCTATAATATCCAAAAAACAACCCATCATCATCATGGCACACACCCTACTACTCATCACCAAAAGCCCCCACGACCGCCAAGGCAAAGAAGCCCTAACGACCGCCACCACGCTACTAGACAGTGGCGAGCGTGTCTCGGTGTTTTTCTACGGTGACGGGGCATACACCGCCAATCGCCTAGCGTGGCAAAGTGCGGACGTGCCTGATGTCGGTCGCCTGTGGGTCGCCCTTGCCAAGCGGTATCATCTTGATTTGCCTGTCTGTGTCAGCACTGCTTTGGCACGGGGCATCAGCGATGCCGATAACGCCAGTCGTCATGGCTTGGACGGTGAGAACATCCTACCCCCGTTTCGCTTGGTCGGACTCTCTGAGTTGGCACTACACATCGATGATGACACCCAACTGGTGCAGTTTTAACCATGAATATTCTAATCAAACTTGCCAGTGATAACGAACTCATCGCTTATGAAGCACTCGCCCTTGCCTTTGTACTGGCGACCTTTGACCATGATGTCACGCTGTTTGTGAGCACGCCCACCCATCTACTGCTTGGCGACCCTGACAGTCGTATATACGGCATGATACAGTCGCTTGATTTGTACGACATAGACAAGGCATGGCATGGCTTTACTGATGAGCAGATGGCACGACTTGATGATGACATTCGGCACGCCCTAGCTGATGAGCGGTGCGTGTTCGATGATAAACGTGCGTTGTTTGACAGCGTGCTTGAATTTTAATCATACAACCTACCCCATGACCATGACCGACACCACAACCCCATCGCCTAATGAGCTAACCTTGGACGCTGACGGGCATTTGACCGATCACACCCTTTGGACACCTGCCATCGCCCAACACCTTGCTGATACCTTGGATATACAGCTAACGGACGTACATTATCGCATACTGGCACAGGTGCGGGCATTTTTTGACAAATACCATCACAGCCCTGCCACTCGCCCACTCATCAAGCATCTATCCATCGCCCTGCCCGATGATGAGATTAACAACGCCAAACTCCAACAGTTCTTTAACACAGGACTGGTCGCACGTCACGTTAATCGCTTGGCAGGACTGCCCAAACCGCCCAATTGTTTATAGATGATTGATTAAAATGTGCATGTTCTTTATTTAGACAAATTTAGACAATCCAAAATTTATAAATAAACCACTTTTTGCAAGGTTTGATTACATTTTATTACAGTAAAATGATGAATATTTAGATAATATAAGTTTTGAGAGTTTTTCTCACCCATTTTTTAACTAGGAGTTATCTTATGAAAAAGCTACTTGTTGTTGCCCTAGCTGGCATGTTCGTTCTAACAGGTTGCAACACCATCAAAGGTTTTGGCAAAGATGTTTCAAAAACTGGTGAAGCTGTTACTGGCAGTGCCCAAAAAGTTCAAAACAAAATCTAACCGATGCCCATCAAACAAGCCCAGTCTACACCAAGATTGGGCTTGTTTTTGTGTTTAATTTAAATTTGATTTAGCTTAATTTCAGTTCAACTTCGCTTTATCCGCATGGCATTTGCCACAACAAACAGACTGGACAAACTCATGCCAATGGCGGCAAGCCAAGGCGGTACATAGCCCATACCTGCTGGCACTAGGATAAGCGTGTTATACACCAACGCCCACCGCAGATTTTGGCGGATGATTTGGTGAGTTTTTATTGACAGATTGATGGTATGATTGATGATGGATAATCTGCCATCAAGCAGTACACCATCTGCCGACACCTGAGCCAAATCGCTCGCCCCTGCCATCGCCACCGACACGTTGGATGCACCAAGCACAGGGGCGTCATTGATGCCGTCTCCCACCATCAGCACGGTATGTCCGTCTTTTTGTAGCTCTTTGATATGATTGACTTTATCGGTTGGCGATAGACCATGATAAGCGTGTTCTATGCCGAGCGTTTGGGCGACTGTCAAGGCGTTGTCGCTTGGGTCGCCTGTTAGCATGAGTGGGGTAATGCCTTGTTTTTTTAGGTTGTCTATCGTCTGCTTGGCGTCCGTGCGTACCACGTCATTAAAATAAAAACGTGCCACCATGTCCCAACTCTCGCCTGCCTTAACCGACAACGCCACCGACATATTCGCCCCAAAGGTATCGAGCCGTTCGACTATCACATGACCGCCACCGCCATTTAACACAAATCCGTCATGCCCGATACGATACCACACCCCGTCCACACAGCCTTCCACGCCCCCTGCCGTGTGGTGCGTGGCGTTTTGTACTTTTGGCAAATGCAAACCGTGAGCGGACGTCAGGATAGCCCGTGCCACAGGGTGCTTTGAGCCGACTTCTAAGCTTGCCCCAACTTTTAGCCAATGCGTTTTGTCATGGGTGGTATAATCCACATGCAGTAGGTTGGCTTGCCCGACCGTGAGCGTGCCTGTTTTGTCAAATGCCACATGGCTGACTTCCGACAGGCTTTGAATGGTATGCCCCCGAGTCGCCAAAAAGCCCAAACTTGCCAGTCGGTTGGTCGCCATGGTCAAGGCAATGGGCGTAGCAAGGCTCAACGCACACGGACACGTCGCCACCAGTACCGCCACCGTTGCCCATAGGGCTTGGGTTTTATCCACAAACAGCCAAATGACAAAAATCAGTACCGACAATACCAGTACCCGAGCGACAAACCACCGTGCCATGCGGTCAGCGTCTTGGGCGATTTGTGGTTTTTCGCTCATCGCACGGTTCATCAGGCGGTCTATGAGTGCCATTTGACTGTCGTCCGTTTGGGCGGTTACAAGCATGACAAAAGGCTGTGCGTCATTTTGTGAACCACCTGCCAACGTGTCGCCTTGTTTTTTGACAATCAAATCACTCTCGCCTGTCAAAAGACTCTGCGACACCGTGGCAGACTCCGACAACAGCACGCCATCACAGGCGATTTGTTGCCCTGCCTCTACCCAAATAACATCGCCGACCGTTAGGGCTTGGGCAAGCACTTTACCATCGTCCGCCACGTCATGGCTGGCATGAGCATTTCGCCAGTCTTTGATGAGTTCGTTATCCAATGAACCATTGGCAAATTCTGCAATGAGTTCGTCCGAATGCCCAAGCCGTTTGATAAGCACAGGCTCAATCACGACCAAATCGCTTGCCATGTTGGACGCTTTTAACCGTGCGTTTTGCTCAATGTAGCGACCGGCGAGCAAAAAGAAAATAAACATGGATACTGAGTCAAAATACGTCTCGCCTGATTGGGTCAGCGTGGCGTATAGGCTTGCCCCAAAGGTTACGATAAGGGCGATAGAGACAGGCACGTCCATATTGACCTGCCGAGCCTTTATGGCGTTATAAGCGGAACGAAAAAATGGTACGCCTGCATAAAAAATGACAGGCATGGTAACAAACAACGCCACCGCCCTTAGAAAATGACGATGTTCGTCCGCCATGCCCGAATAATCGCCAAAATACAGCCCAATAGAAAACATCATCGCCTGCATCGCCCCGACCGCCGCCACGCCCAGACGGATAAGCATTTGCTTGTTTTGGCGTTTCATCATCGCTTCATGCGTGTCCTGTCGATACGGACGAGCGTCATAGCCGACCGAATGCACCGCCCCCAAAATATCGCCAATACTGCAACGGCTCTCATCCCAGTTTACACGCATACGCTGTTGGGTGAGATTAACCTGACACGCTCGCACCCCGTCCAGACCACGCAGGCGTGTCTCTATAAGCCATGTACACGCTGTGCAACGCAAATCTGTCACCGACAGCTCTGCTGTGCTAGCACCATCTTCACGATAGACGAATTGGGCTTTGACATCGTCATGATTATAAGCGTCAAAATTGGCAAGCGGTAGTGGTGCGGTCGGACTTATCTCACGGCGGTCAAGATAATACTGTGATAACCCAAGCTCTACAATGCTCTCTGAGGCAAGCTGACAACCCAAACAGCACATCGGGCGTGGCTTATCAAAAATCACGGTAAAAAACGGCTCACTAGGCAACTTCTCGCCACAATGAAAACAATGCCCGTCAGGGGGCAACACTAGGCTGGTGTCAATAGGGTCTTGAGGGGTGTCGGTCATGGCGTGTCATGCGTGCAAAAGTGGTATTATAACATGGCTTGGGTAGAATGGGTGGAGCAGGGTGTGGCAAGCTCATTGCTTTTTAAATTTGACATCAGCTAACAAAATTGAATTTTGCCACAAAAACCGTAGCACTTTTTCATTTTGTAGAGTGTATCAAGCTTTGGAACGTACAAACCCGCCAACGTGGTGAAATGGTCATCACTTTTTATCATAAAATTGGTTTGATTGGCAAGAGTGGTAATCGCCAATCAACGATACAACCCCAAACCAACATCTACATCAAAGCAATTATTAACTGAAAAACCTTTATTTACAACCCGTTAGATCTAGAATAGAATAACAGTCATTCTTACTTTAATTTTTAGCAAAATTTGGAGAACCCCATGCTAGAAAATGGCTTTGTACTATTAACCACCCCCACCTTTGACAACCATCAGTTTTTACAAAACTTACAAACAGACTGGCAACTTCCTATTCACAACCCTGAACCACAAGAGGGTTCACTTACCTTCTTGGTCGGAGACTTTTTATGTGCCATCGCCCTAATGCCCGCCCCCATTCCTAATGATGAGGCGGTACATCAGGCTCACGGCAATTACTTTTGTGATGATGCTGTGCAGATTGCCGAGGCTCATCAGGCTCATCTTATGGTAACGGTTATGACTCAAGAAGACAACACCGAACTACAAGGGATGAAACTATATACCAAGCTCATCAGCACCGCCTTATCACAAACGAACGCCACAGGGGTTTATACATCAGGGACGGTATTTAGCAAAGGCTTTTACCAAACAGTTGCTACTCAATACCTATCCAAAGATGAAATACCTGCCATGATTTGGGTCTTTATCCGCTTAGGGCAAACCGAAAACGGCAATCAGCTCTACACCATAGGCATGAACAAATTTAATAAAGACGAGATGGAAATTCTAAACAGCTCCCTACCCATGCAAACCCTACACACATCTCTACTAAGTATGTGTAGTTATATCATCACTGCCAATCTAACCCTAAAAGATGGCGAGACTGTAGGCTTTAGCGAAACCCCAAAATGGCAGATTGAACGCTCAAAGAGCGTCTATGCAGACAGCGATATGTCATTGAAGATTGAGGTTGTGTAGAAATTGTTATTTCACAAACCAAACAAATATTTGGTTTATGAAATATTTTAAAATAGAGAAATTTAAATTTTAGGAGATAGTTATGTCAAATTATGTGTGGTTGTATGAGTATCGTAGCTTTTCCATAGCGAATACTTATGGAATTGTGGTGAAAACAGTTGAATTTGATGGGTCAGAAATTTTTTTTCTTGAAGAGAAAAAAATATGGTACACTAGATTCTTTGGAAGAAAGTAAGTTGGAGTTGTTAGACAAGATACATCTAGATTTTGATGACACTTGGCACGATTACGAATATTTAGAACATTTGCCAGTTAAATTATTTAAAGAACCTGATATAAATTATAGTAATTTACCAAAAGAAAACGAAATATTCTTTAGAATTACCAACGGATATTTAATAATTAATGAAAAACTATACGATGTTATTTCCCAATTCAATCTAGGAAAAACCCATTTTAGTCAAGTACACATTTACAACATTGAGACTAAAGAGCAGCTTTCCGATGTGCCTTATTATTTTATCAATATTGCTGAAAAAAGAGATTATTTAGATGTTGATAATAGTAAAGGTTTGGGGGTTAGTATGTATAACCCACAATGGAAACAACGATTTATCGGTATATCAGAAGATGATGATATTAAATTATCTCATGCTTGCTTGGCAGATGATATAGATTTATGGCATGAACCGATACTACTTAAATCATTATTTTTTTCGGACAGATTAGCTAATGCGTTGCTTGATTCAGGATTTACCAAAGAACAACTTGGCTTAATTCGTTGTATAATTCAATAATTTTTTACTTTTTAATTTAGGAGCTTTAAAATGGCAGGCGAAACTTTAGGCTTTCAAGTTCATCATGTTTTTCCAACTGACTTTTTTAAGAATAACTCTAAATTAGTTGATGATTTGAATAGAGTGATGGGCGATAGCCTTATTACCAAAGATGATTATAGCAATCGCATTAATCTGTTTAACAATCAAGAAATGGCGGATGTAATGAAATCTTTTTATGCCAGTCAAAATGGTATGATGAAAGTAGCTGATAGCTTTGGTTCTGTTATGCATAAAGGCTCCGAAAATAATCATTTGGATTATAATAAATTTATAAAAGAATCTATTGAAAAAATTCTAAACATGAATTCTGATGATAGCACCAAAAAATACCTAATTCTTGATTTGCACAAAAAAGTCTCTCACGTCTTAAAAGTAGGCGATATGGATTTGAAAGGTGATATTTATTATTACGATGAAAAACTATCTAATAAATTGGTAGATGTAGATGATTTAGCTGTATTAGATAAGAATGGATTTTATAAATTTAATTCAAATTCGGAAGCTGTCAAGGTTTTACAAACCTATGAAAAATCCTATAACAGAACTTCTATGGTTAGCAATGAAACTGTTGTTAAAGAAGACTTTAACAAAGCAATTGCCGAAATTGACTTAAGTTCAAAAGTCTATGATGTGCCCTATTCTCAAATCACCATAAATAGCATTAAAGAATGCCTTAGCAAAAAATGATACAAATATTATGCGTAGAGCATTGGGGTAAATGGTTTATGATGAAGCTGATAAAGCCCATCTCATCGTAACCAAAACAGTCATTAAACAATTTCAAGAAATGGCTGATGATGACCCTAATAAAGAATTTTTGGCAGATAAGATTGTCAAAAATCCAAATGTTCCACAAGAAATCAAAAATGAAGCAGTAAAACATTTGCAAAATGTTAGTATATTGCAAGATACGATTGTAAAGAATGGTTTTGGTTCTGGTTTTGATGGTTTGGCAGAAATACAAAATATTAAGGATATCAATCTTGAATTTGCAAAAAGATTGATAAAAGAGGCGAATTTTTCCCAAAGATTTAATAGACTTCTTTCCAAACCCCGATTTTTGTGGATTTTTAAAAACTTCAACCCCAATACTTATAAAGGTTTATTTTTAGTTTGGAAAGAGATTTAATATTGCCGCCAATGTAACTGATTTTTTAAATCATATCTATGATAGCTTTATTGAAGGATGGAAAACGGGGAATTGGGATAAATTTAGGGATGATATTGCCGAGTATGGGCAGGAGATGGTTCTAAGCATTGTTGTGGGCTATGTGGTTATTACTGGCTTAACGGCGATGGCTGCGGCAGGCGTTGTTGGTGCAGAAGCTGCATTAGTTGCTCTTGCTGTGGCGGGTGTGGCAGCAACTCTGTATGGTGTTTATGAGCTTTATCAAAAAGTTCGAGATACTGATTTTAATGAACTTATTGATATTACAAAACAAAATTTTAAAGAACTCTTCGAGAATAATAAGGATTGGTTGAATAAGCAATATAACGATGTTATTAAAGGGTTTGCAGATGTTTTAAATCAATTTACAGCTTGGGGAGAGCAAGGCAGTCTTCAACCATTGCTTTTAGCGTATAAGGATACTATAGAGCAAAGTAAAGGTGCGATAGATTTTAAATATATTAAAACGCAAATTGAAAAAGATAATCAACTTGCAGGCACAGAAGAAGATGACATTTTAAGTGCCAAGACATCTAAAAAAGGTGTGGTTGCATATGGCGATAAAGGAGCGGATAGTATTATTGGTAGCCAGTATCAAGATATTTTGTTTGGTGGTGAAGGTAATGACCGTTTATATGGTGAACAAGCTAATGATACTTTGATTGGTGGACTTGGCAACGACACCCTAAACGGCGGTGAAGGCAATGACACTTTAATTGATGAAAGTGGCAATGAAACGTACGATTTTATCGGCGATTTTGGACACGACACGATTTACGACCAAGACGGTAGTGGTGTAATCAAGATTAACTATTTAACTTTAAAAGCGACTAAAAAAGTTACAGATGGTAGTTGGGAAACATCACATCAAGACTATGTGATTACGGTTTCAAAAACACAAGAAAATACGGAAGGCTATTATAGTAGACTTCTTTCCAAACCCCGATTTTTGTGGATTTTTAAAAACTTCAACCCCAATACTTATAAGGGTTTATTTTTAGTTTGGAAAGAGATTTAATGATGACAGTCCTTACCGCCCACGCCCAGACGAATCCCCCACCCAAGGCTACATAAAAAAATACTACGACCCCATCATCCTAGACCTAGATGGCAATGGTGTGGGTATGGTGTCTAAGTTTGGCGTGCTATTTATGATGAGCGGGGGAGCGATGTTTGACCATGATGGGGATGGTATCGCTATACAGGCAGGGTGGGTGGCAGTGAATGATGAATGGTGGGAGATGGTGGTGTAGGGGTGGTATTTTTGAAATTTGTGTTGGGTATTTGTTTGTAGAAACGAGAATTTTTTTGTGATAGTATTAACGCAAACTATAATACGGATTGAAAATTTGTGAAAAATAATGATTTAAAATTTCAAGACATAACCATTGTATTTATGCAAGAACTATCTCCATTTAAAGATAATTATGTTTATATTTTATTATTAATGATTGTTTTGTCAATAGTTGTATATTTATTTTTTGGAGAAAATTATTCTGGTATTTTGCCTTTTTCTAAAATAATGGAAACGGGTGTTTTTTCCAAAATAATAAATGATTTTCTGACAATCTTTAATATATTGACAGTTGTTGCTATGCTATTTAGATATATGTTTAAAACTTTATCTTATCGCACTAGTCAACTGATGAAAAAATACACATTGTTATGTCGTGAGAAACTACCATTATATCAACATCACACACCTAGTAGAATAAAAACCGAAATGTTTGTATTTCAGGCATTCTTATGTTCAGCAATTCTATTTTGGTTTTGGATATTAATTTTTCACGATGAAAGAAAAAGCTTGTTATACGAGCTTTTTCTTTCACATTTTATTTTAGTCTTATTATTCATGAGTTTTATGCATTATGCAGTTTATTACTTAACTCTTATGAATATTGTTTTTTGGGAGCAAAGAAAGTATGTCATGTAAAAGAAAATTAACTGGTCATCAAGTTGCTGAAACTGGTTACTTTAATAGTCTAAATGGTATCATCTCCAGAATTGACTATCAAACTGGTAATAAAAGTCAAACCCTTCTTTGGGGAAAGGTTGGTAATTATTATAGTTTAGCAAGGGCTGGGGAGCTTTTTGTTTCAGGAAATCATGAGAAAGGAAATCAGGCTTTGATGTCTTTTGGGGCGGGCTGGACTGCAGGTGAATTGACGGCAATGGGTGTCGCTAGGTTTGCTTTGGTAGGTGCTGCAGGAACTGCTTCTTGGCCTGCTATATTGGTAGGTATAGTTGTTGGTTCGGCAGTATCAATAGCTATTGATTACTATTTTTCAAATAAAGATTGCGACCCAGACCCCACCGAACCCTACCGCCCACGCCCTACCGAATCCCCCACCCAAGGCTACATAAAAAAATACTACGACCCCATCATCCTAGACTTAGATGGTAATAATGGTGTGGGTACGGTGTCTAAGTTTGGCGTGCTATTTATGATGAATGGGGGAGCGATGTTTGACCATGATGGGGTAGCGACAGCGACAGAGCGTATGGCGGTCAATGATGAATGGTGGGAGATGGTGGTGTGACATATTTTTTGGAGATGTTCTTATGAATGAGCATTATAGTTTTTCAAGATTAGCAAAAAAAATTCTAGTAAAACCTAAGTTTTTTTTTCTGCTAATTCCCATAATATCACTTTGTTTATTATTGTTTACCCCTAACCAATACAATGGGTTTACTACTCACTCAAAATCTCTATATGGAGAATATGAAGGTTTAAGACTGGCTGTAGATTTTATCTACATCATTGTATTTTTGACTATTCTTTATGTGCAAATAAGATATTTATTTGTTAAAAATGAGGTTAAGTATTATTGGAAGCATGGATTGTCTAAAATATTTCAGATGAATGGCAATCCTAAGGTTTTGTCTTTTATATTTTATTTGTTGTCCTTTGTGTTTCTAACAACAGCCTTTATGAGTTCAGCAAATCCAAATAGATATCTTTTACCTGTAAGCTCAGAAAAAGATATCTTGGTATTTATTCAATATTTTTTTTATATTTTTTTAATTTATTATCCGCAATTAATATTTTCATTAATTGCCCTGCTACCTAAGGAGGGCTAAGATGACTTGCAACAATAAACACGACATTCCCGAATATGTTGGTGCAATGGCAGAAGTTAATGACACCTTTAAAGATATAATCTTTAAGCAAGCTAATGCTGAAGGTAAATTTTTAAAGCTAGGAAGTGCATTAAATGTACTGCAAGCTGGGGTTCATGCCAAGCATGGTGAATGGGAAAATTTTTTTCAAGACATAGGAGTTTGGGCTGCAACCGCTGCTCTGTCAGCTGCTATAGCACCTATGGGCATTCCTGCAATCATTGGGACTGCGGTACTATCTTTTGGTTTTGGATTGAGTTTGAATTATATGATTGATAAACTTCAGTGTCCTGACCCAGACCCCACCGAACCCTACCGCCCACGCCCAGACGAATCCCCCACCCAAGGCTACATAAAAAAATACTACGACCCCATCATCCTAGACCTAGATGGTAATGGTGTGGGTACGGTGTCTAAGTTTGGCGTGCTATTTATGATGAGTGGGGGAGCGATGTTTGACCATGATGGTAATGGTATCGCTACACAGGCAGGGTGGGTAGCGGTGAATGATGAATGGTGGGAGATGGTGGTGTAGGGACGGTATTTTTGAAATTTATGTTGGGTATTTGTTTGTATATTGTTAGGTTTTGTTGTGATACAATTAAGCCGATTCTGTAGGCTTTAATGTCTCAACAAAACAAGGTTTTGCAGAAAGTCTATTAATTACTTTTATTTTATTTAAATCATGGTTTCATATTCTACAAAAGCAACTTGGTTAGTATCAAAAGAGATAGCACCTTTTGGCGGATTCTATATTTTTTCTTATATCTTAGTTATTTTTTCATCAATATTTTTAAATCTTATTTTTGCTATAGATTATGGTGGTTTTTTTAATTGGTCTCAGACGATTGATGCAAACTCTGTGGTTAGAATGACACACGATTTTATTGTTTTGTATTTAATATTTAGTTATATTTGGTGTTTTTTTAAATATATATTCACAAACTTATCTGATTCAACAAATGATATTATTCGCTTATCTTTTGAGGAATTTTTTGATAATATGAAAATTTATCAAAACCTCAATTCATATCAATATCATTTTGTGTTGTTATTGCTATCAATATTATCCTTGAGTGTAGCAATATTGATTCTGCATTTATTCACTATGGAACATGGTGGTTCACACACTAGAGTGGGTCGTATGTTTGGTAGCGGTTCTTTTCAAGCCATTATATATACTGGCTTAATGAATCTAGCTATGTTTTTTGTTTTTATTTATTCATTTGTAATATGGGAGCAAAGAAATTATGTCTCAGAATAACTGTGAGACCCCTTGGGGTCAAACACTGGCTTGGAATGCAGCGAACAGCTTTGTTGGTGCAATCGATGAAGCTCTTAACAAAAAGAGTCTTATTATTGGACTTGGCAAGGTTGGTAATGTGTATTCAATCGGAACTATGCTTGCCAAAGCGATGACTGGCGACCATCAAGGAGCTCATGAAACAGGAGCTTCTTTTATTGGAGGTTTTGTTGCTGGCGCAGTAGTTACGGCTCTCATGGGTTCGGCATTAATCCCCACTCTAATCTCTATCGGTACAGCAACCTATGTTAGTTATAGAATAGATGATTATTATAACCAAAAACGTTGCGAAAAAAGAGATGAATCCGAACCCTATCGCCCACGCCCCGACGAATCCCCCACTCAAGGCTACATAAAAAAATACTACGACCCCATCATCCTAGACTTAGATGGTAATGGTGTGGGTACAGCCTCTAAATTCGGTTATCATGGAGCGATGTTTGACCATGACGGTGATGGGGTAGCGACAGCGACAGGGTGGGTGGATAAGTCCGATGGGCTGCTTGTCCGTGATGTCAATGGCGATGGTAAGATTAATGATGGCTCAGAGCTGTTTGGGGATAATACACGCCTTGATAATGGTGAACTTGCCACAAGTGGCATGGAGGCACTTGCCGACCTTGATGATAATGGTGATGGCGTGATTGATGCCAATGACAAGGCATTTGCCCAATTAAAAGTATGGCAAGATAAAAACGGCGATGGCATTAGTAGTGATGATGAACTTATGAGTCTGGCAGAGCTTGGCATTGAAAAGATTGACCTAAACAATAAAGAGACTGTTAATAAAGAGGTTGATGGCGGTATTATCAAAGAGCAAGCAACATTTATAAAAACAGATGGCTCCATCCATACCTTAGCTGATGTCAACTTTGATGCGGACAGCATTCATACTCGCCATCTAAATAAAGTAGAGCTAAGCGATGAAGTCAAAGCTCTACCGGGTGTCTATGGCATGGGTAGACTGGCTGACATACAGCAGGCGGCGATGAAGTCTGATGAGCTGGCTGATATATTAGGAAAATATGCCAGTGCCACAAGCCGAACAGCACAAAAAGCCATGCTTGATAAACTCATGACCGCATGGGCAAAAACCGACCCATCATATCAAGATTCAGACATTTTAATCATGAAACAGCAAAACATCAGATGGACACAAAGCAGTCAAGACGACAAGAATGCTGTTGAAGTTTTGTTAAGACCAAACGAAGCATTGCCCGCCCACATCACTCATTACACCCCACCAACAACAGCGAATGATGAACTAAAAGCCAAAGTTAAGTTTATTGATGCCATTATGGGCATATCGCCTACCAAACATTTGTATGAAATTAATCGCAGTCAAACCAAAATCTTTGAAGATAAATACAACGAAGTCAAGGACAGACTCTATCACAATCTACTTAATCAAACCATCTTAAAACCCTACCTAGAAGCCATCGATGTATATACCAATGGCAAAGAAATGGTGATGGATTTTGGCAAATTTGAATCCATGCTATTATCCAAATATCAAACTCACCCATTAGAAGCCTTGGAGGACTTAAAGGATTTAATCAAGTTAAATGGCGGTGTTCTTGAAGTGGGTGGTTATGAAAAAGCGTTTGCACTACTCCAAGAATGGCGAGATGAGTTGTCTGACAAACACAATCTCAAAGAGTATGTTGATAAGATGTTTGCAGACTTTGATATTGCCCATGCAGACAAATCAAAACTCAATAACATCATCAGTCTAGATGATAAAGATGATAAAACCTACAATGCCAATGCCAGCAATGACATCATTATAATCAACGCCAAAACTGGAAAAACGGTTCATGGCGGTCATGGCGATGATGTGATTGTGTCTGGCGTAGGAGATGATTATCTATCAGGGGGCGATGGTCGCAACACTTATGTCTTTAGCAAAAACTGGGGTAAAGATTTTGTGCATTATGACAATACAGGCGATGGTTATGACAAACTTGTCTTTACAGGTGGCAACCATGCAGACTTTGATTTTTATCGCCAAAACAGCAATCTTATTGTCAAGTCAGGCGATAATCAGCTAACTTTGTTGGGTGTAATGGATGCACATTCCACCAAAGAAGTTTATTTTAAATTTGATGATAAAATAATTTTACTCACAGAGATTTTGAAAGAGCCGATACAAAACCTACCAGTATCACAAAGCGATATTTACATCAACGGATGGCGTGGCTCTGACATTCTAAACGGCAACGCAAACAATAATCAGCTCTTCGGCTTTGATGGTCATGATGTGCTTATCGGCGGTACTGGCAATGACATTCTAACAGGCGGTGCTGGCATAGACAGTTACCATTTCTCTTTGGGAGATGGTATTGATACGATTATTGAAGAAGATTATTCAAAAGAAGCAAGTCATATTGTCTTTGATGACGTTGTTTCTGATAAGATTGGACAGGTGATTTTTAATGGTAATGACTTGGTTATTCACTATGGCGATGATGACAAAATTATCCTAAAAAGCTATCTAAATAATAGCAATAACGCTAAGTTAAGTATCGGCTTTGCTGATGATAGCGTTTGGTATCATGAGGATTTGATGTCTAAGGTGGTTTTTGTGGGCGGTGATACCCATGATGTTATCACAGGGACACTAGACAACCATCTTAACATCATCAAAGGTTTATCTGGCAATGATACTCTGCGTGGCAATCTCCATGCCATCAATCACATCTATGGTGGGCATGGGTCTGATACCATTTATGGCGGTAGCAACCATGACATTATTCATGGAGGTGATGATAACGACACTTTGCATGGCAATGGTGGCAATGATATGCTGCATGGCAATTTGGGCAATGATTTTCTTTATGGTGGTGAAGGTAACGACATCTTGGAGGGCGATGCAGGGCATGACACCTTATATGGTGATGAAGGTGATGACATACTGATTGGTGGTGATGGCAACGACTGGCTAGAAGGCGGAGCAGGTGCCGACACTCTCATCGGCGGTCTTGGCGATGATACTTACATTGTTGATGAATTTGACACCTATTTGGAAGAAGGCAAAGACTTAGAGGGTGGGTATGACACCATTCACATCGCCTCTGATTTTGATTTGTCCAGCAACAACTTTGAGGCGGCAACCTTGCTAGGTGATGGTGATTTTAGTGTGATTGGTGATGAGTTTGATAACATCATCACGGCGAATGGTGGTAATAATCATTTGACTGGTGGTTTGGGTAATGATACCATTCATGGCAATGCAGGTGATGACATGATTTATGGTAATGAAGGCAATGACACCCTTGATGGCGGTGATGGGGATGATTATTTGGATGGTGGCACAGGCATTGATGAAATGATTGGTGGCAATGGCAACGACTACTACATCCTTGACAACGAATTTGATACTGTCATTGAGCATTTTGCTGCTGATAGTGGCACAGACACCCTAGAACAACACATTGACCGTTCTTTCTATAACTTTGACGAGTTTGGTAATCCCATTAAAACAGGTTCTTATCATCAGCTCTTTGACAATGTAGAAAACCTTATCTTAAAAGGCGAGGCAACAAAAGCCTTTGGTAATGACCTAGATAACATCATCACACTAAACAACAAAGACAACTTTGTTAATGCCCTAGCAGGTAATGACACCATCATCTATCAAAAAGGCGGTGGGCGTGACACCATTCTAAGCACTGACAGCTTAGAGAGCAAAGACACTTTGGCGATTCATGGCTATGATTTGTCAGAGGCGATGTTTGTGCGTGTGACCAACACAGCAAGCAATCATGACATGCTCCAAATTCGCTTTAAAGGCACAAACGACCAAATCACGCTCATAGACTACTTTGCAGAGCAGGTAGAAGGCTTTGACAATCGCATGGATGAAATTACCTTTACAAAAGGCGGTAATACTACCACGCTATCTCAAAGCGAATTTGAGGCAAAAATATTTGCCCAGACTAATAACCGAACCCCTTGGGTGAACAAACATCCAAGACCCATCAAAGGTGAGATTGGCAAAGCCCTATCCATTACCTTTGATAAAGACACCATCAAAGACGTGGATGTTTATGACAGCGAGCTGTCTTATCGTCTCACACTTGCCAACATGGGGGCTGATGGACAGTACGAGCCACTACCTGATTGGCTCTCCTTTGACCCCAGCACACTCACCTTAACAGGCACGCCACCCAAAGAAGCGGCAGGCAATCTTCAATTCATCTTATGGGGCGAAGACAGCTTTAATCACAGTGCAGGGACGTATGTCAACCTTAGCATTGCTGGTGCCACAGTGGATAAGCCCACAGAGACATCTCCATTGGCCCCTGTTGCCATTGGTGATACCATCAAAGACACCCAAGGCAATGACACCCTAAGAGGCACAACCGCCGATAATACTTTTGTCTACACAAAAGGCATTGACACCATCATTGATAAAGGTGGTAATGACACGTTGGTGTTTGGTAATGGTATTACCTTTAATCAGGTAGGTTCCACTCTTTTGATGTCAGGCAATGATTTGATACTGCGAGTAAACGGTAGCACCACCAATCAAGTGACACTAAAAGACTTCTTTGGCAGTGCCGACAGCGTTATCGAGACCATCAAGTTTGAGACAGGCGGTCAGATTGATTACAAGAGAATCTATGAGCTTTTTGGCAAAGAAGTACCAACAAAGTCCGATGAATCAGCTCTGCCACCTGCCGTAAGTCCAGATGTCCATGATAATGCACCGCTAACCATCTCAAAAGACAATCACATCATCGCAGATGCTCGTGCCAACAAGCTTTATGGCACATACGGTCATGACCAATTACAGGGCTTAGCAGGGGCAGACACCTTAGATGGCAAAGCAGGACATGACATTCTCATCGGTGGCAGTGGTAATGACAGACTTATCGGTGGCAGTGGCAATGACCTATACTACTTCACCAAAGGCTTTGGCAAAGATACCATCGTTAATACAGGCGGTGGCTATGACAACATCTACTTTGATGGCATAAGCTTTAACCAAGTTGGCAGAGGTCTTACCAAGATGAATAATGACCTTATCCTAAAAGTATCTGGAAGCACTGATGAGCTGACCATCAAAGACTTCTTTACAGGAGGCGATAATGCTGACATCAATATCAGCTTTGCTGATGGCGGTAGCATTAGTGCCACAGAGCTACTTGGTCTATTCAAGTCAAGTAAAACTGCCACTCATACAGACATTGACGGCTTTAACAAAGCACTTGATGTGTCTTTGGCACTAATGGAGGAATTTAAGACCCTCACCACAGAGGGTGGTACGACAATTATTTAAGCTTGGCTTTATTTGTGTTTTATCTTACGTCCTCAAATTTAGGTTTGGGGGCGTTTTATTTGGGTTGTCTGGGGTGGTGTTTTGCAGTTGGTTAATGCACCCAACCCAAATCCATGAATTTTTTATGGAAAAAACATAGAAAACACAAAAACCAATTTAAAAATGGTAAAATTTGTGTATAATCTAATCCACTTATCATTTAGATTAAAAGTATCAATAACTCACCCAAGGATACGTTATGCCCAAAATACCCAAAATATCTAAGCCATTCCCCAAAGCACTAAGCCTAGCCATGGCAGGTGTATTACTCTGTGCCTGCCAGTCTGCCCCCAGCACGCACAGCACCACACCCACGCCTGCCCATAACATCACGCACATTGACAAAAGCCTGTCACCATCCAAACTGGCACAGCACGACCTAGTCACGGCACTACGTCAGCACATGAATGCCGAGCGTTATGCGGTGTCCACTTATCATTATGCCGTCAAGCCCCTAGCGGTCAGCGAGATTGACAAAGACTCAGACAGTGCCTTTACCACCTTTATCAAGGTCATGGATTATAAGGACAAGGCTCACAAGACTGACGATGATACAAGCGAACCTTATATGACCATCAGCGACTATTTGGGGGATGATGGCGAGCTTGGCGACTTACCTTATCTACGCTATGATGACGAACAACATGGACTCACCCCCGATACCGTAACCCGTGTAGTCGGCATGAGCGAAGAATATCAAGCGGTGTCAGATGAGATTAGAATGTTGGCATATGAGCTAGAAAGCCATGCATTTACGTCTGCCTACATAAACATGGGTGATTTTGTCAAAGATACTGGGCGTTTTGACCAACAAGCCTTTAAAAAGTACATCAATGACTTTGACCGCTCTTTTCAAGCAAAAGCCAATGCCTTGCTTGCCACCGCCCAAGGCTACCAAAAACAAGACATCCGCCAACTACAAGCCTGTGCCACCACTTTTAAACAGGGTGCCATAAACACCGCCAAGCACATCAAAACAGCTGATGATATTACAAATCATGTCGATGAGTTATATTCATTGATAACTTCTGTAAATGCTTGCACTCATGCTGTTACTGGCGAAACACAAGTACTTCATCCTTATCATTACATCTCCAACCAAACAACCCAGCAAGAGTTACAACAACAGGCAAGTGCCAAAGAATGTGCCACTCATGCCACCACTCAAAATCAGGCTTTGATTCAGTCGGGAAAAGACTACATCAAGCATGCCGATGAATTTAATGCAGTTCATGAAGAATATATATCATGCTATGAACCGTTAGTAGAGTCTGCCATGGATGACGATGATTATTATGAAAGCCATGACCCCTACTCGGGTGTGTTCGGCTCACTTCGTGCCTATCGTGAGATGAAAGAACAAGAGCGTGAGCAGGGCAAAACAGACGTACAAAGCCGTGATTATGGGCTGTCGTCCTTGCTTGGGGGGATATTTAAAATGAACCAAACCCCTGAACAGGTCACCGCCCAAAACCTATATCAATATCAGCACCTAAGCGTCCAAGGTCTCTCCCACCATGAACCGAGTGCCAAACGCAGTCAGCATTTGTGGTCGATTGACTATGACAGTCCCACCGCCACTTATTCCATGCAACTGCCTGTGCGTGCCGACCACGCCAAAGGCGAGCTGACCGCCGATGTCTCAGCCGTCCTGCCATTGGTCGCACTCATCAGTCCCAAGCACGCCCCCCTACCCAAAGACGTGCCAGACGGCCTGATGTCCTTTGCCCTGCCTGATGAACTACAAAAACAGATACCTACTGACATAATTTATACGGCAATCACTGACGGCATCATCGCAGGCATGGACGGACTAAATGGCGAGAAGTTTACGCCCATGGACATCAGCCAAGACGTCTTTGCCAAAGAAGTCGGGGCAAGTCGTGCCATCAAGGTTGAGTTTGGTGCCAAAGAAATGGGCAAAGCCTACGCCATCATCGCCAAGCACGTCGGGCGTGATTTGCATGCTTATGTGGACAAGCACCCCGAGCATTATGCCGACAAAGTCAGCGACCACACCGACACTGACAGCAACCCCATCAGCACGCCAAACACCGTCAAATCCATCATTGATAACTTTACCATTCTAAACAGCAGTTATCGCACGGATGACGTGGGCGGACTGTTCGGGGCGGTTGAAGGAATATTGCCTTTTGCCTTGAACACGACCAGCTATGTCTATCTTGACCGCCAAGGCAACATCATCGCCACCCAGACCCTAAGCAGTCTGGACGAACACATCAGTGGCATGACCACCCAAAGCCTAAACCAAGTCCGCTATGACAAGGGGCTGTTTGACAAACACGCTTTGGCACGCCAATTTAAAGACGCCTTTACCAAAACGACCGCCGTGGACGGCGTGGCACTCATCAAGCAAGCCAAAAAAGAAAACGACCAGCAATATGAAGCACTCATGGCACGCTATGGTTATGATTATGAGTCAAGCCCATCAGATGACCACGAATGCGAAGGCGATACAGCCTGCGCAGCAGCCGAAGCGGCAACGGCAGCAGCAATGGCGGCAGAAGAAGCAAGATAACCATTTACAAGGCTTGTCCCCATTCTTGGCTTGATTTGGTTAAATTAATTGGTAAAATTGATAAAATCGGTAAAATCGGTAAAATTAGCAAAATTGCTAAAAACCAGCATTGCCATACTGAAAATTTATCTCTGACAATTTAACTTTACAAATCAATACCTTATCATCAGCCAAGATTGGGACTTATCCCGATTAATACACTCATTAAGGAAAACCATGAAAACACTACCTTATCGCACACTAAGTCTGGCTGTCGTTAGCTGTCTGATGACCGCCTGTGCCACCACACAAGCCCCACAGTCTACCACCACAAGCCACGACCATCACGCCAAAGAAGTTCTAGCCAAAGCGGTCAAATCACAACTTCGCTCATCATTTAGCTACGAGACAAATGCCTACGTCTCTAACGACATCCGCCGTCACGCCCTAAAAGACGTCACCGACAGCACGCCAGCTGATGACTGCGAAGCGGTGCATGACCATGCTTATGTTCGCCTACTTCGAACTGCCGAGACGGACAATCTGCCCATCAGCGATGACAAATACCAAGCCCATCGCACCAAAATCAAAGACGACTTTTTGGCATGCCGTGATGAACAAGAACAAGCGTCTGCCTATCAGCCTTTTGACTTTGAAAATTTTTATGAACAAAGCGGACAGCTGACCCCTGATGAGCAAGAGCAGGCATTCATCCATGCCGTCAGCACTCACCTAGACACTCAGACCAGCGAGCCATCTGCCCGCCCTGCCACACCCCTAGACGCCAAAAAAGCCGAGCTATTGCACGAATATCTCATCACCCCATCTGGCGTGCGTGTGGTCGGCAGTTATCAGCCCCTACAAGGCAAGTTTACCGCCTTACCCATGCTAGACTACACCGCCAAAAACCTGCACATGTCCATCAATCAGCCCCTATACATCGACCTAAAAGCAGGGGGTATTTATCTGTGGGCAGATAACTTTGCTCTACTAAACAGCGAACTGCTTGATGCCAAACTGGGCGACAGCTGGCAAGGCAAATGGCTGTACATCCCCATCAATGACGGCAGTCTGCCCGAGAGCTTTACCCGTGATTTGGTCAAAGCCTACCTAAACGCCAAAAAAGAGAGCTTTATGGCACTGCCCCAAGACGGCTTTGTCATGGCAGGGGCAGATGAGCTTCGCCAGTTGCCATTTATCACCAATAACCTGCCTGCCGATAAACTAACTCTTATCCAAAACACGCCCACCATCATCAAAAATAACGTCAAAGACTCTGCCAAAGCGTACAGCGACTATGTCTTTGCTGACACACTCTACCAAGAGATGACCGCCAAATATCCAACACTCACTCAGCAAATGCCCGATTTTTATGAGCGTGAGATTATTGACGGTGAGAGCGTGATTCATGTGATAAATGCCGACAGCGACACCGCCCAGACAGAGATAGAAGCAGAGACGGACGCCGCTGACGAGAGCCGTGATGACTTTGTGGTTAATAGCGAGCTACTCATGCGTGGGCTATTTTTGTATCTGCAACGGCAAATCGAGAGCTACTATGGCGAGCTACACAGTACCGATGACACGCCCCAAGAAGACCGCCCTGTCTCCAAATACGCCCCTGCCACGCATTATGGTGTCTCACACGGCAAAATCGCTTGGGTACATCAGCGTCACTATCTCACCGATGACACGGTCGGAGCCAGATACATGGATAAAGCAGGCGTGACGGGCAGTGAACCACTATTTGTAGATGTCTTTACCCAAATCTTTCAAAACGCCAAACACATCAATGAGTTTGCTCGCCTGCCATCTGCCAGTCAAACGCCCAACGCCGACAACAGTATCAATCTCTTTACCTACCAAGACGCCCTACGAGCCAGATTCAAAGAAACAGGCGAGAAGCCACCGTTTATGGAGCATTATTCTCGTTATGCCTTGGGCAGTGCCAGTGATGACGATTATGGTTATGATGACTATGATTATGAAGATTATAGCGATGAGCTTTATGAAGATTATCTTGATGAAGATTATCTTAATGAAGATTATCTTGATGAAGACATGGATAATAACGGCAAACCAAGCGATAAATGAGTAGGGCGATTTTAATCTATATAAAAAGGGGATATAA
>NZ_JADFBZ010000039.1:0-30119 GCF_015223095.1 Moraxella sp. K127
TCAAGCATAGATCTTTTGTTGTTATAGAACCCAACACCTGCAAAAAAGTCCAATATGTTGAAGTCTATAACATATTTGGCTTTAAAAAGTTTTATTTATACGATTATCTTAACCAACCCTAGGAGACTACTATGTCTAAAATTCAAGTACTTACCGAGAAAGAAACCAATAATAATTTTGGTAAAAGATTATGAGTGAAATGACAGAAAAAGACAAAAAACATATAAGAATGATAGAAATCACAGGCGGAGTGATATTAATTTTATATGCACTTTGTCAATGGGTGTTTTTTCCTTATATTGCAGTAACAAAAGCAGAAAAGGGCAAGTTTAAAGAAGCTTGTGCTTATGTGGTTGGTAGGGAAAAAACAAAAGCTTCCCACAAAAATATCATTATGATTAATGGCAAGTATTATGATGATATTGATATATTTGCAATTTCTGCTACTTTACCAACAAATAAACAGATAGTTTGGGATAATTTCCCTATTAAAAAAAAACGTAGTCATTTATCAAAAATAGAACCCAACATCTGCAAAAAAGTCCAATATGTTGAAGTCTATAACATATTTGGCTTTAAAAAGTTTTATTTGTACGATTATCTTAACCAACCCTAGGAGACAATTATGTCTAAAATTCAAGTTCCAACCCAACACCAAACCGATGGTTTTTTAGGCACTGTCAGTGCTGTTAATAATATTTGGTCTGGCTTTAATAGTTTTAGTCAAAGCAATACAGAGGAGACTTATCGCTCTTTTCAACTGATGTTTTCTGACATTGTGGGAATTTTAAAAGAGTATACCGATTCCCCTGCCTTTAAGAAAATTACCAAAGCGGTTGATTTTAGTAAGAATTTAACCATTCTTGATAGACTGGCTTTTAATATTGATGATTTTAAAGATACAATAAACCCTGAAAATAAAGAAAAATACAATAATGGGTTTGTTAAAAAATCCCTTATCATTGATATTTTTGCCGATACTACCGCCTTAGGCGATGCTTTATTGGATTTAATTGGCAAAGTCCCAACAGTTAAATTTAATCCAGTTAATGTAGTATTTAATATCATTTCTTTTTATGCAACCACCACCAGTAACTCTATGAACAGCCACCCTGATTGGAATGACAAGCAGGTCATTCACACCAGTGAGATTGATAACTTTTTATTAGACGGTGCGTTATTGACTTTGGAAAATTGGCCTGTGTTAATTAAACCATTGCTTGATGTCTTTGATAACTTTGTGCCTGATATTTTCTCGCCTTGGATTACGCCTGATACCATTACTTTCTCTGGCGATATAGATGGCAAGCCTACCAATGATATCATTGATGCCAATAAATTCTTTGATGATGAATATACCATTTATGGCAACGCAGGTAACGATACTTTGATTGGTGGTTATAAGAAAGATTTGCTAGATGGCGGTACTGGCAATGATATTCTAATTGGTAATGGCGGAGATGATGCTTTCCATGACGAACAAGGCTACGACACTTACCACATCAAAGACCACGACACCATCTTTGATGCTGATGGCAAAGGACGTATTCTCTTTGACAACAAACCCCTACCCACAGACTTTGTCCTAAAACAAGGCTCATCAGGCATATGGGAAGCCAAAGACAGTGCAGGGAATGTGCTATATACTGCCATCAAAGGGGTAAATGATTTATTAATTACTTCTACTGATTCTCCTGCTGACCGAGTTACCATCAAAGACTTCTTCCTTACCTCCACCAAGCGAGACACCACATATTCAGCCCTTTCTATCATCTTAGGCGACAGTCAAGCAGACATTGATAAAAATCGCACCTACACCATCAAGGCAGATGACAAATACTTCTCTAACATCTACACAGGCGGATTCCCCACCGATTATCTTGATATCTATGGTTCAAACAAGACTGACACCATCTTTGGCACAGGCAGAAAATACCTAAACATCGATGCAGGTGATGGGCATGACCTGATATTCGGTGGCGATATGGCGGATGTTATCAGAGGTGGGGCAGGTAATGATGTTATATCAGGTTCGCCTAACTTTTATGACTTTGAACCCGAAGATAGCACAAGACTACCAAAACCAGAAAAGGACAGCGAAGGTAACCTTATCGGTGTCGATAAAGATTTAATCATCGGTGGAGAGGGTAACGACCTGATTGCAGGCGGTATTGGCGATGACATTATTTGGGTGGATCATGAGTATAAATCAAATGGTAAAACACCGATACATACCGACTCAAATAATCCCAACAACACCCATAACAACAAAAAAGGTGATTGGGCATTGGGCGGACGAGGTGATGATGTGATTCATGGTGGTGCAAACCAAGACTTCCTACAAGGTGGGGCGGACAGTGACATCATCTATGGTGGTGGCGGTGATGATGTGATATTGGGTGATGGGCATATTAGGTATGGCACGAAGTCCAAGACCATATTTAACTCGTCAAGCATTGACTATGAGATGACCATCGGTGGCGGTATTCATCCGCTCGTGCCGGGTGGTGTTTATAGCAGACCTGTATTCAGACAGGGCAATACCTTGTCCATCGAGCATAGATATGACAAGGGTAAGCACATACAGGACAAACAGCCAAGTGCCTATTATAGAGACCCCATAACCTTTGAATGGACACTTACGATAGATGCAGACAAAGGTGATTATACCATCACGCCACATGAAGAAGTGAAGCTAAGTTATGATAAGCATGCTTTTGAATCAAAACATGCCAATGACACTCTATATGGCGGTGCAGGGGATGACCTTGTCATCGGTCAGTATGGTAATGATTATCTAGATGGTGGTAAGGGTGATGACATCCTATGGGGTGATGACAACAGAGATGCAAGCATCGAAGGGAATGACACGCTAAAAGGCGGTACAGGACGAGATAGGCTAATTGGTGGCAAAGGGAATGATACTTATGTGTTTGACCTAGAAGACATCAAAACAGAGGCAGATGGCAAAACCATCATTGATGCGGACAATAATGGTCAGTTGATTGTAGATGGCAAAAACTGGGCGGGCAAGACATGGGTGGTTGATACCAACTTCAAAGACATTTATTTTGATGATGAGGGCAATAGACTGGATAAGAAAGGCAGTGAGTACATCATCACGGTCAAAGACGCTGGGGCAACCATCACCATCAAGGATACGCCAGTAGCGAAAGGCGATGCGGATGACATTCTGCTGGGCATGATACTCGCCAAAGAAGTTAAGAACACCGCTCCCATCGTTCATAATCCCGTCTCTGACCAGATGGTGTTGGCAGAGCGAGACATCGCACTCGGTCTTGGCGAGGTATTCTTCGATGCTGATGGTGATGAGCTGACGTATAGCATCCAAGGGGCGGATGGGCTGCATTTTGACCCTGCTACGAAGATGCTGACAGGTAAAGCACCTGATAAAGGGGTGTTTAACATCACATTGACCGCTACCGACCCCAAGGGCGAGCATGCCAATACCAGCTTCACACTAAGAGTGAATGAGCGACCAACGCTCGTCTCTGCCTTGACTCTACCGCTTGTGCTAAGCCAAGATGATGCCATGATTCGGATAGGTCTAGATAAGCTGTTTGTTGATAACGATGGTGATGCGTTAAGTTATTCGCTATCGGCAAATTCTTTGAGCGGTGTCTACATTGACAACAACCATCTTATCATAGACCCTGCGACCACAGAGATTGGCATGCATGATATTACCGTGACAGCGACAGACAGCTTCGGTCAGAGTGTCAGCACCAATGCCAGCTTTACCATCAAAGGCAGTGAACCCATCGTGATGCCAGAGCCTGTCCTGCCCATCACTCCTACGCTCGATCCTACCATTCGTGGTAAGCGATATGTGGGCAAGCTCGGTGCTGATGACATCACAGGTGATGATAAAGCCAATACCATGAGTGGTCTGACAGGGGATGATGTCCTAAGTGGCGGTCGTGGCAATGACACGCTAATCGGTGGATTTGGTCATGATACCTTAATTGGCGGACTCGATAACGACTTGCTTATCGGTGGCTATGGCAATGATACTTATCTGTATCACAAAGGCGATGGTCTAGACACGATTCGTGATGTTGGTGGGCTCGATATCTTAAAGATTTCGGGGCTGATGTTGTCTGATTTGGGCTTTATTAAACAAGGTAATCATCTGCTTATCGATGTCAAGCAAAATGATGATGGCATTATTATTGAAGATTATTTCAAATCAAACAGTATCATAGCAAGCCAAAAATCCCATGTTCCCAACATAGAGCGCATCTACATTAATGATAAGTTTGTTGGGCATGATGAGATTATCAAGATGGCGGATGTGGTTATCTAAGGTTTAAGACTAAGGGTGTTAAAAAAGAGTGTTTAGTAACACTCTTTTTGCAGTCTGCTGATGGCGGATTGTGCTGATTAACCTTGCAGTTGTTTTAGAATCTGACTAATCTCAGCATTGGCTTCGCTCTCAGTGGCTAGGTCGCCATTGGGGGTTAGGTCGTTCATCACCTGCGGTAGTAGCTCGGCAATGCCTTGGCAGACTTCTGTCTCGCTCGCCCCTGTTTGCTGACAGGCACGGTTAATCTCATCTTTGCCAAACAGACTCATCACGTCTTGGGCGTCTAGTCCGTCATTATCGGTGTCGATGTTTACCCATGATTGGGCTTTATTGCCCAGTCCGTTGCCTTGGAATTTAGCAAGTACGCCTGACAGACCACCATTTTTTTGGATATAGCCCAGTACGATGGGGATAAGAGCAAGGAGTAGGGTATTTTTGTTAAACCCGCCTTTTTGTTGGGCGGACTGACTGCCAAGCACTTGACCCAACACACTGCCTAGGTCACTGGCAGGGACGTTTTGGCGAGTCTGTCCACCGCCTAGGAGCGAGCCTAGCATACCGCCTAGCCCGCCTTGGGCTTGACCACCGCCAAGCTGACTTGCCACCACTTGCCCAAGCATACCGCCCAGACCGCTGTTTTGTTGGGATTGACCGCCAAGTACGCTACCTAGCATGCCACCGAGTCCGCTATTTTGCTGTTGGGTTTGACCGCCTGTTAGGGCGTTTTGGGCGACTTGGGTGATGATGTTTTGTAATAAACTCATGGAGTATCCTATCAAATAAAGTAAATATTGGCGAAATTGCCAAATCATGCATTATCTTATCAGAATTTTAGTGAACCTGCGTTATTTTTATTAAAGGTTTTTGTAAATAGATGAATTATTAAGCGACGTGGGTTTGTTTATAGTGGTGTCTGTTTTATTTTACACCATGCCAAAAATTGACATAAGAAACATAACGATTTGGCTTATAAAAAATAATGCGGACATTATCCAAACTAGGATTTGCTCTATGGTTATCTTGCAAAGGCATGGATTTGTCCCCATGATGGGTTATTCTAAGCTGTTTTTGAGCCATTTTTTAAGCCCATTTTTGAGCGATTGCCATGACCGATTTATCTGCTGTTTTTGACCTTATTGATGACATTGTGCCTGCTGATGTGGCAGATGATGTTAATATGACGGATGCTTTGCACTTTGCCTTGACCGAGCATGTGATAACTGCCGATGACGTGGCGTGTGTCAGTCATTTTTTTGATGCACGCCGTCTGCCTTGCCCCATGCCTTTGTTAAAGGCAAAAGTAACCTTGCGAGATGTGGGGGCAGGGCGGGGCTTGTATCTGCTTGCCACCGATAAAAATTCACAAACCGACCTTGTGGCGTATTGCCATAAAAACGGGCTGACGGTCAAGACGTGGGCGTATGGGCAAACAGATACCATCTTTCACTTTTTGATTAGAATGTGTTGAGTGTTGGTATTTGCCATGAAAAATACTCATTTAAAAAGCAAGGGAATCGCCCATTTTTCATGTAAAAATAATTTAAATTCATAAAATTTCACCAAATGTTAATAAATGTTATCAATGTTCACACGTCCTAACAAAAAGCTGTAAAAACCGCTAGCATTTGGGCGGATTTCGGCTTAAAATGGGGCGATATTTAAACTGATGATTTGTTGGTAGAAAGAAAACATGCCCAAAAATTATGATTATGATGGTTTTGATGACTTTGACGATTATGGCGGTGATTATGCCGATGAGCGTGATTTTAAGTCATCTAATACGTTAGATGAAGATGAGCTGGATAATGGATTAGATGAGCTTGACGGTTTTTCTGATGAGATACTGTCTGATGAGTTGTTATCTGATGAATTAGACGAACTAGATGGTTTTCATGAGATTGATGATGACGCTGATGAGCTGGCATTGGATGAGTCAGAGCATGAATTAGAAACAGATGGGCAGTCCCATGATAGGGCAAGCCTTGCCCCTGTGCTTGCCAGTCATGCCCCCAGTGCCGTACCACGCTATGATGTCGCCACCAAGGATTTGGTGCCTGCCATGCCCACCAATTTGACCGCCCCAGGGGTGAATTTGGGGGCGTACATCAATACCGTACATCAGATTCCTATCCTAACCCCCGACGAAGAGCGAGAGCTTGCCGAGCGGTACTATCAAGATGGCGACGTGGAAGCGGCACGGCTACTGGTCATGAGTCATTTGCGGTTTGTGATACACATTGCACGCAGTTATTCAGGTTATGGTCTGTCGCAGGCGGATTTGATTCAAGAAGGTAATTTGGGGCTTATGAAAGCGGTCAAACGCTTTGACCCTACCAAGGGCGTACGCCTTGTGAGCTTTGCGGTGCATTGGATTAAGGCGGAGATTCATGAATTTGTCATCAAAAATTGGCGGATTGTCAAAGTTGCCACCACCAAAGCCCACCGCAAGCTGTTTTTTAATTTGCGTAGCCTTAAAAAATCAAGCAATCAGCTCACCTTAGAAGAAGCCGAAGCCATCGCCAAAGACCTAAACGTCACGGTCAAGCAAGTCCTAGAAATGGAATCACGCTTGACCAGTTATGATGCGTCCTTTGAGCTACAAGACTCTGATGATGAAGATGGGCGTTATGCTCCCCAGCTTTTTTTAGAAGATGGGGTCAATCCTGCCGAGATGGTCGAAGATGCCGACTGGGAAGAGAATACGACCACCGCCCTAAAAGAAGCGATGGACGGCTTGGATGAGCGTTCCCGGGACATCATCACTCAGCGTTGGCTTGCCGACCAAAAATCCACTTTGCATGACTTAGCGGCGGTCTATAACATCTCAGCCGAGCGGGTGCGTCAGATTGAGAAAAACGCCATGGATAAAATCCGTGAAGCGATGACCATTGATAACATGCTCTTTGATTAGAACGAACAGACGAACAAATGATAAACTGGATAAAAGTAGCAGGCGTGAACCTTGCGACAGCGGTAGCACTTGGAGCGTTTGGGGCTCACGGCTTAAAGAAAACCGCCACGCCTTACGAGCTTGATATTTGGCAGACTGCCACGCTTTATCTGTTCGTGCATGGCTTGGGGATATTGGCGTTGGGCGTGCTAGGGGCGGTATCTACCTATCGCATTCATAAGGTTGCCATAACCCTACAAATAGGCATTGTCATATTTAGTGGCACGCTCTACTTGATGGCACTGGGAATGCCTAGATGGCTTGGGGCGATAACCCCAATGGGCGGAACGCTACTTATCATCGGCTGGCTGATGTTGGTTTTTGTTAAAAAGTCGGATGGCTGATGGGTTGATTAATGATTAATAATGATAAAAGGGCAAATGGTTTTTGCTCTTTTTGTTTTATCCAAACACCGCCATGCCCCACAGCACTGCCACCAAAATGAGTGCCAGAGATTGAGCGGACGAGCCGACATCTTTGGCGATTTTAGCAAGGGGGTGATGCTCCATGGACGTGTGGTCAACGGCAGCTTCTAAGGCGGTATTAAAAAATTCCACAATGAGCGACAAAAACGACCCTGCCACGAGCATCATCTTAACCGCCAAGGCAAAATCCAACCATAATGCCAATCCCATTAAAGGCAAATGCAAAATAATGAGCTGAAAAATCGCAGGCTCTTTGACAGCCACCTTAAAGCCGTCTTTGGAGTACGACAGCGTATTGATGATGCGTTTTAGCCCTTTGGTTTTGTTAAATTCGGACATGGTTTTTTTCCTGTGGATTGGCGATTGATTATAGCACTTTTTCAATATTGACAAAATCTCAGAATTTGGGATAATGATTAAAATTTCAAGAGAAACGATACGATGATTACCCTAGACCTACCCCCACAACTACAAGAAGTCATCATCGCCACCGCCGAAAAACAAGGCGTAAGTGTTAATGACTATATCTTAAATGCCATCAAAACCACTTTGGATAATGACACACCAAAACACATAGATGATGTACTTGTTTTTGATATGGAAGCGATGAAAGAACGCTTAAAGGGTTTTGAAAGCAAAGAAGAAGCGTTAAAAAATGGCTTGGTACTACCGCAAGGGCTTGACAGAGAAGGCTTGTCGGCTTGGTTAAGAGAAAATCTACCCAAACGCTCCGAGCAAAGGACGGTAGTATGAAAGTGGTTTTTGCCAATTGGTTGGAAAATAACTATTTAAGTTTTGATGATGACTTACGTAATGCGGTTTTGGATTTTGCTATTCATGTGCAAACCAACGGTCTAAAAGGCTTAAAAGGTCGCAATAAATCGTCTGCCCCACCCAACCCCCACACCAAAAAAGAACATCAGCACGCCAAATTCGCCCAAAAATATTGTCTTTGGCATTATCATTTGGGCGTGCCGTGCTATGTACAGCAAACCAATGGCGATTTTACGAGTGAATATATCCTGCATTATTGCCACTACAATGATGTGATTGTGCTGGTGGATATTAGCACCCACCCACCTTTTGTATTGCCAAACGTGGATAAATTGGCTTATGATTGACCGCTTGTGGCGGTTTTTTAATGTTTAGTTTTTGCCCATTTCCCCCTTTTCAAGTATAATAACCGTTTTATTTTATTAAGAAATTCTTATGAGCCAATTATCCCAAGAAATCAACGCCCGCCGTACATTCGCCATTATCAGTCACCCTGACGCAGGTAAAACCACCATGACCGAAAAGCTCCTATTGTGGGGCAAGGCAATCCAAGTCGCAGGAGAGGTGCGTGGACGTAAAGCCGACCGCCATGCCATGTCCGACTGGATGAGCATGGAGCAAGAGCGTGGTATCTCTATCACGACATCGGTCATGCAATTTCCCTATAAAAATCATGTGGTTAATCTACTAGACACCCCCGGACACGCCGACTTTTCAGAAGACACTTACCGCACGCTGACCGCTGTGGACTCTGCCCTTATGGTCATTGACGGAGCCAAGGGTGTAGAAGAGCGAACGATTAAGCTCATGGAAGTGTGCCGTATGCGTGATACGCCCATTATTTCATTTGTCAATAAACTTGACCGTGAAATCCAAAATCCGCTTGCCCTGCTTGATGAGATTGAAAGCGTCCTAAAAATCAAATGCGTGCCATTTGCCTATCCCATTGGCATGGGGCAGGATTTTGTGGGCGTATATAGTTTTGTGGATAACAAGACTTATTTTTATAAAAAAGGCTTTGGCTCACAAATCACGGATATCGAGAGCCGAGACGGTTACGACCATGCCGACATCAAGGAACGACTTGGGCAGATTTTGTGGGATGAGTTTATGGACAACATTGAACTTGCCCAAATGGCATACGAAGACTGGGACGTGGACGAGTTTTTGGCAGGACGACAAACGCCTGTCTTGTTTGGTACGGCGTTGGGTAACTTTGGCGTAAACATGATTTTGGACGTGCTGACCCAATACGCTCCTCCCCCAAAAGACCATGTGGCGGTAGAACGTACCGTCAAAGCGGACGAGCCTGCCTTTACGGGCTTTGTCTTTAAAATCCAAGCCAACATGGACCCCAAGCACCGAGACCGTGTCGCCTTTATGCGAGTGTGTTCGGGCAAATACGAGCGTGGCATGAAAATGAACCATGTGCGTATTGGTAAAGAAGTGCGAGTGTCGGACGCACTCATGTTCCTAGCGGGCGACCGTGAAGCCTTAGAAGAAGCGTATGCTGGCGACATCATTGGCTTGCACAATCACGGTACGATACAGATTGGCGATAGCTTCACAAGTGGCGAGACCTTGAATTTTACAGGCATTCCACACTTTGCCCCCGAGCTGTTTCGCCGTGTGGTGCTAAAAGACCCGATGAAATCCAAGCAATTACAAAAGGGCTTACAACAGCTTAGCGAGGAAGGAGCGACCCAAGTGTTTATGCCCCAAATCAATAACGACCTGATTTTGGGGGCGGTGGGCGTGCTACAATTTGAAGTGGTGGCACACCGTTTGCTAGAAGAATATAAGGTGCAATGCACCTTTGAGCCGATTAGTATCGCAACCGTGCGTTGGGTACACTCGGATGATAAAGTCGCCTTTGAAAAATTCAAGAAAAAAGCCCACGACCAGTTGTCGGTGGATGGTGGCGGATATCTCACCTACCTTGCCCCAAGCCGTGTCAATCTGCAACTTATGCAAGAGCGGTATCCAGAAGTGGAATTTCGGGCGACAAGGGAGCATTGATTAAGGAGTAATGATATGAGTGCAGGTTTTATTGAGCATCTAAAAAACAAAACCAACAAAGATAGCAATACAAGTATCTTGTTGGCTCAGTGGGAGTTTGATCAAAAATTGGTAGGCAAGGCACTAGAGAATATTGCCAGCTACTATCCGCATTTTAGCAATCATAATGAATCGAACTCACATCAAATTTTGGTAAACATTGAGAGACTGCTTGGTGATAATATTCATTTATTATCCGCAACAGATACTTGGTTACTATTGGAGTCGGCTTATTGGCATGATGTTGGTATGCTATTTAGTGGTCAACAAGCCCAAGAGGCTATTCATAATAGGGATTTCATAGAATATCTGGATATGCTAGCCAATGACAATGCTCAAGATTTGCATCAATTTGCCAAAACATGGCAAACAAAAGGCTGGCAACAAGCACTTGCTATGTATGACAATCCTATGCTAGGTACAGAAAAATATCGCCAACTCATGGCTGAATGGTACCGTCGAAAACATCCTGAACGTTCACAGCAGTTTGCTTTAGACCCTTTTAAAGACCTAAATATTAATTCGCCACGAACCGAATTATTACCCCAACGTCTCTATCGTTATTTGGGTCAAATTTGTTTGGCTCATGGTACGAGCTTTGAGCAAGTCATGAGCGAGTTACCTTATCGACAAACGGGCATGGGAACCGAAAATTGTCATCCGAGATTTGTTGCATGTTTGTTACGCTTAGGTGATTTATTTGATATAGATGACAATCGTTTTTGTCCTGTCATGAGAAAACAGCCTGTTGCCATACCAACGTTAAGCGAAACGCATTACCATAAACATCTTGCTATTCGAGAGTTTCAACTGGATAATCAAACTGTGAGTATTACGGCTGAATGTCCTGATGGATATTCTTTTATTGAAACTCAAAATTGGTTTGGTTGGATTAAAGAAGAAATGCAAAACCAGATGTCGCAATGGAAAAATATCGTTCCACATCGCAAATTTGGTTTATTGCCAACCATTCAAAAATTAGATGTTCGGATGCAATCATCTAAGGTATTACTTAGTGGTAAACCAATGAAATTTCAACTGGATGAAAAGAATGTAACAGAGTTATTGCAGGGTAGTAACTTATATAGTGGTGAATCCAATATTTATCGAGAGCTTATCCAAAATGCAATAGATGCAACCTATTTGAGAATATGGATAGAGCATGGTGTTCGTAAAAATAATTTAAAGATAACAGATAATTTACATCCTTTTCACGATGATTTTCAAAAGATACTAGAGCAGTACCCTATAGATATTGATTTTATAAAAATTGCAGATGATAATAATTCTGATAGCAGTCTATGGCAGTTATCTATCACCGATAGAGGTACAGGGATTAGTTTAAAAGATTTGGAATATATGCAAAAAATTGCAGGTTCTAGTCGCAATATTGAAAAGAAAAGACTAATTCAAGATATGCCAGTTTGGATGAGACCTTCTGGGGCGTTCGGCATAGGATTGCACAGTGCCTTTTTGTTATTAAAAGACGGAAAGCCTGAAAATAACAAGATTCTAATAGAAACTACCAGTATCGTGGATAATTCTTCTTATAAGATAGAGATGAACTCGCCGCTATCAAGCAATCAAGGTTATTGTTTCGTAGAGCGTATTTCTGAAGTCGAACATGTAAAAAGAGAGTATGGCACCAAGTTAATGTTGCGACTTAACCTTGATAGGCGTGGGAAAAAATTTAATGAATCAGGATTGTCTTTTAATCGACATAAAGGTTTTAATTCTATAATTTCGGATATTCAAAAAAATTATGATGTTATCAAGAGTCCTGCTTTTGATTATTTGTGCGTATTGGATATTTTTGCAAAATAGAACAAATCATAATTTCATCTTCTGCATATTTTAAATTTAATAAGAAAAAATATGATTATCAAGTTTATAATGATGGAAATCTTTATTGGAGTAAAGAATTTAATTTTTACATACATTTATTGAAAACTAATTTTGAATCATTAGAAGATTTTGGAACTTCAAGAGGATTAACATTTTTTAAAGGTCAAAAAGTTGATGATATATTTACAAATTATTTTGATTTCTCATTCGATTTTTATGGCTTTGATGCAAAAGAGGCCTTAGGCTTGGATAGAAATAAATGGAAAAAAGATTTTTTAGAAAATATCATATACAGTGATAATTTTTTAGAAAAAGCTTTATACTCCGCATTATCTTCAAACTCCGAAGCAATCAAGAAGCACATTCCTCATCAAGCATTTGACATTATTTTGCAAATGCTTGATGAGCCAGAAATGTTGAAACCCCGTGACAATTGGGATAATTTTAAATTTTTCAATGAGTCAAAGACTTTCTTTGGTGATTCCTTAAAAGATAAGAATAGTTTTAAGAAACTCCTAGAGGTGAAAAATTTTTATCTGATCAATCATGGCAATGTTGATGATATTTCAAAAAATATTGATAGGAATGATTTAATTATAACAGAAAGTTATGGATGTTATAATTTATTTTTTGAAATTTTTAAAAAAGAGTGGTGTAAAAATGGAGGCATAATAAATTATCCGAATCAATCAAGTTTTGGTGTTTATCATTTTACCAAGGAAAACAGTAATAATAATTTAATTGTTAGAACAGTTCAATATGCTATTAGTGGATATGATAATAGAATTATTATTAATCAAGATATGCTGGATGAATTTGATATGGGTCATTTTAAACTTCTGGCATGTCGCAGTGAGGCTCATTTAAATATTGCAGGAAAAGAAAATAAAAATCTTTCAGAGTCATTTTTAATTCTACCTTACTTCCTATTTTGGGAAAAAGATGAATTATGTATTAGTAAGAAGCATAATTATGATTTCTTGGTAGAATCCACGTTCCAAGATTTGCAAAAAAACAATGTTAATATAACAAGGGAAAGTGTTGAACAAAAATACAATGAGTTGATAGAATTTGTTGATGAAAGAATGAGCCTATTGGATTTTTGGAATGAAGCTTTAGAGAGGGGTGCAAAGAATAATCCAAAGAGCAAACAAGAAATTGATGAAATATTTAATGCTTGTTTGAAACAATGAATGCTTGCATTATCCAAGGAGATCTTGTTTGGATTGCATTGTGTTAATTTTATATAAAAATTAACACAATGCAACGAAGTGATAGTTATGAATTTAATTTGCCCAATCTGCCACACACCCCTAACCCTACACGGCAAAACCTATACTTGCCACAACCGCCACAGCTATGATGTCAGCAAAGACGGCTATATCAACCTACACGTAGTTCAGCACAAAAACAGCCACACCGCAGGCGACACCGCCACATCGGTACAGGCTCGCAGACGGTTTTTGGCGGGTGGATTTTACGAACCGCTAAGGGACAAAGTTGGGCAAATCATCGATGAGCTTGCCCCAACATCGGTGCTAGACATCGGTTGTGGGGAAGGCTACTATACCGCTCGCATGGCACGCATCGCCCAAGTCATCGGGCTTGACATCGCCAAGACCGCCATTATCACCGCTTCTAAAACCTACAAAAACACCGACATCGGCAAACACATCACTTGGGTGGTTGGTACAGGGGCGGTGTTGCCTGTGGCGGACGATAGCGTGGATATTTGCACGAGTCTGTTTAGCCCCTTACCAAAGGCTGAGATGTTAAGGGTGCTAAAGCCAAACGGTCATCTGCTTGTGGCAACCCCTGCTCCCATGCACCTGCACGCCATGCGTGAGAAGCTGTTTGACACCGTCAATCCGCATAATCCTGCCAAATTTATAGGCGAGCTTACCCCAGAATTTAGACTAATCAATAAATGGCAAATAGATGCTGATTTATGCCTTGATAACCAAAGCCTAAATGATTTGATAGATATGACCCCTTATACCTATAAAGCCAAACTTGACCGTAAGACGGCATTAAAAGCACAGGATAGGTTTGATGTTAGGGCAAGTTTTTGTGTGTATTTGTTTAAAAGGTCGATTTAAAAACTCTTCAAATAATAAAAAATAAGGCAATCATCAGACTGCCTTATTTTTTGTTTTATCATTCCCCAAATGGGTTGGGTAATGGGGTGTTAGGGTTAGACGGTGGTAGGTGTGGGTATTGGAACTTGGGCTGGTCGCCTGTCAGCGTTTTTAAGAACGCCACGATGTCCGCTGTCTCTGCGTCCGTGAACTCTTTATTAAGCTGGATTTTACCCATGATTTGCACCGCTTCTTCGAGCGAATTGACTTGACCGTCATGGAAGTAGGGGTAGGTTAGCTCAATGTTTCTAAGCGTTGGCACCTTAAAGAGCATTTTATCTTCGGGCTTGCCTGTTACCGCAAAGCGACCTTCGGCTAGGTTTTTGGTGGTGTACTGCTCAAATACGCCAAATTTTTGGAATGAGCCACCGCCGAGCAGTTCGCCATTATGGCACGCCACACAGCCTGACTGTTTAAAGGTTTGATAACCACGCAATTCTTGCTCATTGATGGCATTGTCATCGCCAGCGAGCCATTTATCAAAGCGACTGTTGGGCGTAACAAGTGTGTCTTCAAAGTTTGCCAAAGCACGAGTTACCTGCTCAATGGTGATGGCGTCTGTGTAGTCGCTAAACGCCCCTTTAAACTCATCTTGATAAGCAGGAATGCTGTTTAGCACCTTGACCACATGGTCATGGGTAGACGCCATTTCAAGGGGGTTTTCAATCGGGCCACCGGCTTGTTCTTGCAGAGTTTTGGCTCGTCCGTCCCAAAATTGGGCAATCGCCAAGCCACTATTTAGCACGGTTGGCGAGTTAATCGGGCCTTCTGCCCATTTATGTCCGATGGACGTTGGCATGTTGTCCGTGCCACCCATGGCAAGGTTATGACAAGAGTTGCACGACAGTCCGCCTGATTTGGATAGACGTGGGTCAAACCACAGCTTTTGCCCTAAGGCGACTATCTCAGGGTTGTCAATCTTAGGAATGGCGATGGGTTTGATGGGTTCATCAGGGCGAGCGCTGACCAGACTTGTCATGCTGGCAAGGTGTTCCACTGTGGTTGCTCCGTGCAGTTCCTGTGCGGTGGCAGGCGTGCTGGCGGTGCTAGGCTCTGCCTTATCTGTGGCGACAAGCTCGCTTTGGCTTGGGATTCGGGCGTATTCGGTCAGCATAAACAGACCGATAAACACAACCGCCAACACAACCAGTAGGCACGAGACGGTAATCATTGACAAACCTAATTTTTTCATGGCTATCCCCTAAGGATTGGCTGGGGCGTGCCGAACCTTTATAACAAATTTACAATTAAAAATATTTTAGAAATAAATCAATCGTTTTTGCATGAAAAATGGCTATCCGACCACTTAATCGGGTAAATTTTCAAGATTTTAACTCAATTTTTTAAAATTAAGTGGTCGGATTGTTTTTCTTCGTCAAAAACTTGCTTGATAGAATGACTATCAATCTGCGTTTTTTTCCTTGAAAAACGTGCGATTCCCCTGCTTTTTTAAACAGGCATTTTTCATTGCAAATATAAAAGTTCAACACGCCTAAATACACATTTTTTTTATGGATTTAATATTAAAATGCTTTGCTAAATTTGTATATTGCAAAAAATTGATTATTTAAATAAAATTAATTTATAACCAAGTATTATAGTAAGAATTCAGCAAAAGTTTTGTGGATTTGAAACATAATAAACACAAATGACAATGTCGGTCTTGATGTCGGTCAATAATCATGCACTCATTCCTAAAGTTTATAGAAATAAATCATTTGCCAAACTTTGCTAATACTTTTATTTTTGTACATGGGCTTTTATTTGTTTTGAAAAAGTTATATGATAATGACAATTCTTATTATCTATTATTTACCGAGACGAGTCATGCCAAAATTTATCCCATTATCCTCCTTATCATTTGCCGTATTATTTGGATTATCCGCCTGCACCACACCCATTTCCCAAAATACACACACAAATGCAAATACAGATAAGCTCGCCATGACCGCCATACCCAGCTCTTTAACATTTAACCCCAATAATTACAAAACCATGACCATTACCCAAGACGGGCAAAGCCTTGTCGTGCGTGCCTTTGAAAATATTCCCTATGTGGCAAACCCCACCGAGCCTGATTATCAAGTGATGAATATCTATATCCCTGAGGTGTATTTTACAGGCGATACTATCAACGGCTACACGGCAGACACCGCCCCGATATTTTTCCCCAATGGCGTGGGCGGATATATGCCCGCCAAGCCGATGACTGCCGAGAGTAGGGCAGGGCGAGACGGTAGAGTAAGAACCAGTAGTGTTGCCACCGCTCTCATGCGTGGCTATGTCGTGGCAAGTGCAGGGGCTAGGGGGCGGACGCTTGGCACGGACGGCAACTACACGGGCAAAGCCCCGTCCGTCATCGTGGATTTAAAATCCGCCATTGCCTACCTAAAAGCCAATGACGCACTCATGGCAGGGCGAGCTGACCGCATTATCGCCAATGGCACGTCCGCAGGCGGGGCGATGTCGCTACTTTTGGGGGCAAGTGGCGGTAGCACGGACTATCAAGCCGAGCTACAAAAGGCAGGGGCGATTACAAATGCTGATGACAGCGTGTTTGCCGTGTCCGCCTATGCTCCGATTACCAATCTTGAAAATGCCGACATGGCGTATGAATGGCAATTTAATGGTATGTTTGTTGATTATCAAAAAATGCACATCTCTATGCTTGACTACAACGTCAAACGTGAACGCATAAAGGCAAGCCTAACGGACGAGCAAAAAATTTGGTCAAATGAATTAAAATCCAATTTTCCCAGTTATATCAATGGGTTAAAATTAACAGGGCATAACGGACAAGCATTAACATTGGATAATAATGGCAATGGCACCTTTAAAGATGAAGTGATTTATTATTTAAATAACTCCGCCAATACCGCCTTTAAAAATGGCACGGATTTGACGGAATTTGACTTTTTGGCACAAAGAAAATCTGCCAATCCTTTTTATGTGGCGGATTTTGACGGTTATCTGGCGTATCTAGGGCGTGGCAAGGGCGTACCTGCGTTTGATGCGATAGATTTAACCAGTGGCGAGAATAATTTGTTTGGCGATAAGACCGTAAACAATCAGCATTTTACCGCCTTTGGCAAAAAATACGGACAAGGGAGCATGGCGGACGCTCACACTATCAAGATGATGAATGCGATGAATTATATCGCCCAAAGTCCCACCGAGCATTGGCGTATCCGTCATGGGGCAAAGGATAATGATACGTCCCTTGCCGTGCCTGTGATACTAGCGACCGCCTTACAAAATCAGGGCAAGAACGTGGATTTTGCCTTGGCGTGGGGTGTGGGTCATGGTGGGGATTATGATTTGAATGAGTTGTTTGATTGGGCGGATAAGCTCGTTAAGGCGAATGATGTGGGGAAATCCGAATAATTGCATAAGACAAACAAAAAGCCCAACATCACATTGGGCTTTTCATATTAACAAAGAAAATCAAAAAACGTCATCACACGCCTGCTTAAATCGTGCCACCGTGCCTGATACATCGGTCAATTTATCAAGCCCAAACAGCCCAACTCTAAAACTCTTATAATCAGACGGTTCGCCCACTTGTAGCGGTACGCCCCCTGCGATTTGTACACCGACTTTGGCAAACGCCACGCCTTTATGTACATCATCATTTGGGGCGTGGCAGACGATTACCCCCACCGCTTGACTGTCTTTATCCGCCACGCTTATGACCCCTTTGTCATTTAATACTTGCAAAATGGCTTGCCCCAGCTCGATTTGGGCAGATTTGAGTTTGTCAAATCCTATCGCTTGGCATTCTTTTAGTGTGTCTCTTAACTGTCTTAGTCCGTCTGTGGGCATGGTGGCGTGATAGGCGTGTCCGCCATTTTCATAGGCGGTCATGATGTTCGCCCACACCTTTAAATCTAAGGCAAAACTTGTAGATTCGGTGCTTTGCACCAGCTCTTTGGCACGCTCAGACATCATCACAAGTCCACAGCAAGGCGTGCTGGACAAACCCTTTTGTGGGGCGGAGAGCAGTACATCAATGCCTAATGCTTTCATGTCAAGCCACACACAGCCCGATGCGATACAATCAATCACCAAAATCCCGCCCGCGTCATGCACCGCTTGACCTAGTGCCTTGATATAGTCGTCTGACAACATCATGCCAGAAGCGGTCTCAACGTGGGGAGCAAACACCACGCTTGGGCGGTTTTGGCGGATATGGGCGGTAACTTCGTTAATGTCGGCAGGAGCGAATATAGCAGGATTGCCGTGGATTTGGGCGGTAAAAACGTGCGTGGATTTGGCGATACGTCCTTTTTCCAAAATCTGCGTCCAGCGATAGCTAAACCAACCATTTCGCACAATCGCCACGTCTTTGTCCGTGGCAAGCTGACGGGCGACCGCTTCCATGCCTGATGTGCCAGAACCGGGGATGATCGCCACGCCATCGGCATGATAAAGCTCTTTTAAAGTGGCGGATAAGTCTCTCATCACGTTTTGAAATTCGGTAGACATATGGTTCAACGCTCGGTCGGTATAGACCACCGAATATTCCAAAAGTCCTTGTGGGTCAATGTCGTCTCGTAAGGCAGGCATGGTTTTGTCCTTAAAAAGTGGGTTTGGGATAATTTACAAAAATTTAGGATAAATTGCAAATGGTTTTTGCCAAATCACACCGATTCGCTTGCCTTATGGCGGTTTTTGAGTTTAACGACAAGCCAAATAAATACTACAATACCCACGACCGCAACCACCCCTGCCAATACAGGGGCGAATATGGCAAGTGCCGACAGTCCAATGGCGGTGCCAGTCTCTGCCAGTCCGATGACGGGGTTGGCGACACCAGCGGTCGTGGCGGTTGAAACGGCTCTGGCACCGGCGGTTGTGGTCTTTGGTCGCTGCCGCTCCGCCCCCTGCCACGATGGCGAGCGCCCATGTCATCGCAGGACTCATGTCGGTCAGACTGCCTGCCATGCCTGCCAGTGGTACGGCAATAGTGTCAAGCAAATTATCCACAAATGGCACTAAATAAGACATGGACTCAGCGATGCTCGCCACCACCAAAATCACCAAGGCGGTCGTACTGCCTAGCCACAGCCAGCTTTCACCTAAGGGCAATATGCCAAAATAGCTTGCCAGCGACATGCCAAACAATGGCGCAAACACCCGAAAGCCTGAGCTTGCTGCCAAGCCAATACCAAGACAAATGCTCAAAATCATCTCTGCTGTCATTTTTGTACTCTTTTAAAAATAGGATGATGCCATTATACAAAAACATCGGCAGGCGTGCGAATGATTTGTATGTCAAATAATAAAAAATACCAAGCCCACTGCCAGAAAACAATTAATATAAAAAACAGGGACTTATAAAATAATTTTAAAAATTTTTAAAAAAATACTTGCACAAATCAAAAACTATGGTATCATACGCACCACTTAGGAAACACCGCCGGCTTAGCTCAGTTGGTAGAGCAACTGACTTGTAATCAGTAGGTCGCCAGTTCGATTCCGGCAGCCGGCACCACTCCTAAGAAACCTTTCAGGTCAAGCCCCTTTGTTGGGCTTAATCTTTTAACAGACCATTAAAAGACATGCCTGTACCACTTGGTGGGGTTGGGGAGCGGTCAAACCCAACAGACTGTAACTCTGTCGCGAAAGCTTCGAAGGTTCGAATCCTTCCCCCACCACCATATTTCCCTACCAAATACCCATGCGGGTGTGGTTTAGTGGTAGAACCTCAGCCTTCCAAGCTGATGGTGCGGGTTCGATTCCCGCCACCCGCTCCATTTATTAGCAAAACTATTTGCTCTTGTAGCTCAGGGGTAGAGCACTTCCTTGGTAAGGAAGAGGTCGCGAGTTCAATTCTCGCCAAGAGCTCCATATCTGACCCTTTGAAATGCTTATTTCAAAGGGTTTTTTGATGTAACTCTATCTATATCCCATCATTTCATCCCTTCTGCGGTATCTGTCTGCATACCATTTGTTTTCTTAGTTTACTCCATGACTTATGACTGATTCATTTGCTTTTTGGGGTTGATTTGCCTGCTGTCAAAACATGCTTGATGACATTCATGAATTAAGTTTTTTAAAGCAGATGATTTCTCTGTTTTTAGGACGTGCCTACCTTTGGTATTTGCAATGGAAAACACCTGTTTAAAAAAGCAGGGGAATCGCACGTTTTTCAAGGAAAAGTTCGCCGTTGATATTGAAATATCAACAAGGATTTTGACTTCGAGCCACAATCCGACCACTTAACTGGGTAAATTTTAAGATTTTAACTTAACTTTTTAAATTAAGTGGTCGGATAGCCATTTTTCATGCAAAAATAGATAAAAGTTTTAAATTTTCATCTTATTTTATAAAAATGTTATCAAATGGTAGGTACGCCCTATTATTTATAATCAATAAACAACTCAAACTGTGACGAAATGTATGTTTTTAAGTAAACTTATGTAAAAACATACTGCCAAATCATGAACAATAAATAAACATTTTGCTGGTAGTTAACTTTTATTTATAACTGAAGAAATGGTATGTTATTGATTTTTATAATGATATAAGTTGATAAAATCAAACAGCTGTAATAAGTCAAGTAAATTCTGATGTCCAAGCAGTTTATATCCGACTGTTTTGCTTGGCATGATTTTTGCAACATGATAAATGTCAATCTTATCTTTTGTGTGAATTTTGGAAAAGCTTATCATAACTGACATGAGATAAAGTGTCATGATAAGCTTAACTGTATTAAAAATTGTACATCTGTGACATTTTTTGTCAGCGGTGTGACAATTTTTGACGGTATTTTTGCATAATTTTACAACTAAGATGGGTTTGATTGCCACAAAAACGAGATGATGAGCATGATTTAAAAGGCATTTTGTGAACCCAAAGTCTGCCGTGATGTTGATGTATTGTCGTTTAAAAAGTATCATGACAGGCATACCACACAAAAATGAGTTTTAAATGTATTATGCAAGTAGTTACCATAATTTATGTTTATGAGGAGTTGCCATGCAACTAAAAAAATTAGCCTTCATCGGTTCGGCACTGATGATGGCAATTCATGCGCATGCCGATGTACGTTTAGGCAATCAAGTTACATGGAAGATGTCAAGTCAAGGCGCGGTAGATGAGTTTACCAATCTAGCCACGCATGATAATGCTGGTGGTGTGGTTTTCATCAGACCGCTTGCCAATGCAGAATCTTCTGAGCAGTCTAGCACCAACATTGCCATCAATGACCGCTATCTAACTAGCCTGCAAGATGGACATTATACATCTGGTGTGGCATGTGCAGGCAATGTCCAAATCAGTGCTGTTCCCACGGGCAAAAAAACCAACGATTTATCCGCCCAATCCATCCGCACCCATCTGAGCCCAAAACAGATACAATATTTTGTGGTACAAGCTGGCAATAATCATAAAGCCAATCTGGTGCAGATAAATGCCAATCGGGCTCATGAACTCATCCAAGGGGTACGCCGTCAGGCTCATCAGGTTAGTCGTCTGCCACAGCCTGATGACTGTGCTTCGGTGCAATACAGCCAGCAACAAGTAACCCCCCCCCAAGCCTCTTCTTTGGTAATTATTCCTGTAAGGGCAGAGACACACGTACAGCCTAGCCAGTCTTCCTATGTATCATCTGTTTGGTCATCTAATGTGCAGCCTAATCAGCCGTCTTATGCGGTGCAGATGGATAAGTCTTATGAGACAGAATCTGATACTTTAAATCTAACCATCCAATTTGACCATGACAAAAGTCATGTCAAATCATCTTTTCAAAAAGACCTTAGCGAAGTTGCCAATTTTCTAAAACAGCATCCTAGCACCAATGCCACCATTGAAGGGCATACCGACTCAACAGGTGCTGCCAGTTATAATCAAAAACTCTCTGAACGTCGTGCCAAAACAGTCAAACATTTGTTGATAAAAAATCATGGCATTGAAAAATCTCGCCTATCTACCATCGGTCATGGCGAATCTCAACCTATTGCAACCAACAATACCCAAGCGGGGCGTTATAAAAATCGCCGTGTTGTTGTGTCACAATAATCATCATGTAGTTTAGTATAAGGATAATTTATGAAATCTATCAGTGTAAAAGTTAATGACAGCGTTCAGACCATTGCCGAAGCAAAGGTCATCACCAAAGACGGTCAACCCACCATCATCAAAGCCAATCGTAATGCCAACTACGAGCTTATCAACGATGCCACAGGTCGTGGTCCTGACCACATCGTCACCAAGCGTGTTGGTAAAGATTTGCATGTCTCTTTTGAAGAGAATGCCGAAGAGTCCGACCTAATCATCGAAAACTTCTATGATTATGACAAATCAGCACTCATCGGACAAGCCGAAAGCGGTCAATACCACTACTATGTACCAGATACAGGTCTAACTCAGGACTATGTTACCGAGCTTGTCATCGGTGACATCGAAGGTCAAGCCCTAGGCGGTCAAGGCTATCCTGCGCCATGGTGGATTGGTGCAGAAGAAGGCAGTCGCTTTGGCATCATGCCATGGCTTGTGGGCATCGCAGGTATTGCTGCGGTAGGTGCATTGGCTGGCGACGACAATGACAACACCAAAGCACCTGTGGCTGACACACAAACACCAACACCACAGCCAAAACCTTTACCTGTAGAACTAAAAATCGGTCCTTCTCAAAACCCTACCGATGCCAAACTGTCTATTGTGTTGTCAGAAGGTGCTGAAAAAATTTCTATCAATCTGCCAGGACTTACCCCTATCGAAACCACCGTTGATGCCTTAAAAGCACTTGATACAAATCCAGCAAGTAACACCTATGATATTAGTATCAATCAGCTTGTCAGCCCAGGTCTTGGCAATTACAGTCTAAGTTTGGTAGACTACCAAAAAGTCATCGACAACATCAAAAATGGTCAAGCAGTCGAAGTAACCGCCAAAAAAGAAGGCTTTACAGATGGCAAAGCCGATGACGCAGTTACCCAAACCCCTGATGTTGACACTGTTAACAAAGATGGCGATAACTTTGCGACAATCAATCCAAAGCCTAACACTACAAATGCAAGCGAAGTGACTGTAAGCTATACACCAAGCAGTGGCAACGCCAACCCACAAACCATCACCGCCACCAAAGTTGGCGATCAATGGCAAGCAACAACAGGCAACACGTCCATTACCACCGCCGACACAACCAAGGCACCAACCGACAAACCATCGATTGACCCTGTAACTGGCGTTATCAGTATACCAACCAGCTTGGTTAATACCTCACAGTACACCCCTGTAACCGCACAGGTTACCAAAACCACCGACAATAAACCCTCATTGCAAAACAATGTGGACTTACCAGATACCCCATCGGTTAATATTCCAACCATTAACAGTGGTGAAACAGACTATCCTATCACTGTCACACCAGGCAACGACAACACCTCGATTGTTACAAGCTACACCGATGAAGCAGGTAAACCACAGACCATCACCGTTACCAAAAACCCAGATGGTAGTTACAGTGCCACACAAGACGGCAAACCAGTCAAAACCACGCCAACAGATGGCAATACCCCTTGGGTTAATGACAAAAATGGCACATTAACCCTACCCAAAGATTCGGTTGACAACAACAAACCCGTCACCACCGTCGGCAAAACAGACAATGGCTCAGCACAAGACGCCACAAATCCTGCCAACACACCAAAAGTGGTCGCTAATAAACCAACAGTTACCCAAACAGGTTTGCCACAACAGGCTGACATTGTCGCAACCCCAGGTGAGGGCAACACCAAAACAAGTACTACCTACACTGACGAACAAGGTAATACTAAGACCATCACCGCAACTTATGACCCTGCTACCAACACTTGGACAGCAAAAAATCCAAACGATCCTACCAAAGATTTGCCAACTGCACCTACTGCAGACGGCAAAACACCCTATGTTGACTCAACAACAGGTGCAATCACTTTCCCACCTGCTTCTGTTGATAACACCAAGCCTGTTACAATGGTGGGTGAAAAAGAAGGTAGTACGCCAACAATCGCCACAGCAAGCCCAGCTCAAAGCCCAGACGTGGCAGTAAAACCGCCTGTCACAGGTCAAAAAGATGGGGATATTGTTGCAACACCAGGTGATGGCAACACCCAAACTCAAACCACTTATACCCCAGAAGGGTCTAACAAGCCTATCACGATCACTGCCACTAGGTATACCAATAACGATGGTGTGCCAGACACTTGGGTCGCCAAAAATCCAAACGATCCTACCAAAGATTTGCCGACCACCAACACGGACGGCAAAACACCTTATATCGATCCAAAAACAGGTGCAATCACTTTCCCACCTGCTTCTGTTGATAACGCCAAGCCTGTTGCAATGGTAGGTGAAAAAGAAGGTAGCATTCCATCTGTTGACACAATCGACTTGACGGACAAAGCAGCACCCATTATCGAAAACATTAAAGTGGATGTAGCGGTCAATGGTGCAGGCGATAAAATTGTCTTGACATATGATGAGCCTTTGGATGTCAATAATCCACCCCCTGCCACAAGTTTTACAGTTACCGTAGATGGTAAAAAGGTTATACCAACCGTCGAGGTTAGTGGTAATGCAGTTATACTTAACGTACCAACACCGATCTTAAAAGACCAAGAGGTTAAGGTCGCCTATAACAAGCCAGCTGACACCAAAGACAACAAGGCCATTCAGGACCAAGCAGGTAACGATGCTGATAGCCTCACCTCAACACCTGCCAAAAATAACAGCACCATGGTAGACACCGACAAAGACGGTATACCTGACAGCCAAGACGATGATGACGACAACGATGGCGTAACCGATGCTGATGAAAAACTTGTCGGCACAGACCCAACCAACCCAACCAGTGATGGTAACACCCCAGATGGCAAGCTTGACAGCGATGGTGATGGTATCAGTAATGACGATGAATCGGTTACCAAAGCCGAAGATCCAACAGCCACTAACACCGACAAGCCCACCGATAAAGACGGTGATGGTAAACCTGATATTGCAACCGCTAAAGTGCCTACCAAACCTGCGACTGCTCCTGATATGACAGATGCAACAGACACAGGTGTTAGCAACAGTGACAATATTACAACCAACAAAACCCCATCATTTAGTGTACCAAAACCAACCGATGGCGAACCTGTATTGGTAATTAATGGCAAGGTTGTTGAAAGTACATCCACGCCTGATCCAAAAAATCCAAACAATGTTATCTTAACACCAAAACAGCCACTGTCCGAAGGTGTAAGTCAAATCGCAACAGCCACCAAAAAGAGCAGTCAAGTCAGCGACCCAAGCGAGCCTGTTGTGGTCACTGTTGACACCACAGCACCGACAGGCACTACCGCCACCCTTGACCCTGCGTCTGACACAGGTGTCAAAGGCGATAACATCACTAGCGACACCACGCCTACTATCAAAGGTAAGGGCAATGCAGGCGATACCGTTATCGTAACTTTCCCTGCCCAAGACGGTGGCAAACCTGAAGTAGTGAAGGTAAAAGTTGATGAAAAAGGTGAGTGGAGCGCAACGCCTACCAAAGAGCTTAAAGATGGCGCAAACACCATTAGCGTCAGCGTTAAAGACCCTGCAGGCAATGTGGGCGTGGTAAATCCTGCGGTTATCACGATAAACACCACCAAGCCTACCGCCACCGCCACCCTTGATCCTAATTCTGATTCAGGCGATAAAGGCGATGGTATCACCAACAACACCATGCCAAAAATTACAGGTAAAGGTAAAGAAGGCGATACTATCAAAGTAACCTTCCCTTCAAAAGATGGCACGCCTGAAGAAAAAACAGTTACCGTAGGCAAAGGCGGTACATGGGAAGTTGTGCCCACTAAGGCGCTCAAAGAAGGCGAAAACCAAATTGGCGTGGAAGTTACCGACAAGACCACAGGCACTAAGACCGATTTGCCAGTGGTGAAGGTAACCGTGGACACCACAGCACCGACAGGCACTACCGCCACCCTTGACCCTGCGTCTGACACAGGTGTCAAAGGCGATAACATCACTAGCGACACCACGCCTACTATCAAAGGTAAGGGCAATGCAGGCGATACCGTTATCGTAACTTTCCCTGCCCAAGACGGTGGCAAACCTGAAGTAGTGAAGGTAAAAGTTGATGAAAAAGGTGAGTGGAGCGCAACGCCTACCAAAGAGCTTAAAGATGGCGCAAACACCATTAGCGTCAGCGTTAAAGACCCTGCAGGCAATGTGGGCGTGGTAAATCCTGCTACCGTAAGCGTAAATGTGGACACCACCGCACCTACCGCACCAACACCGGTTGCCAATAGCGATGGTAGTGTAACGGCGGACTTGCCAAAAGATCCACAAGATGGCGACACAGTAACCATCTCGTACACGCCAGAGCAGGGCGCTAACAAAACAGCGACCTTAAAATACGATGGCGCTACCAAAACTTGGAAACCAGACCCTGCCAATGGCGATGTACAAGTGGTAGATGGCAAGGCAACTTTGCCTGCCGATAAGGTCAAAGACAATTCTTTAGTTAAGGTAAGCGCTGCCGATAAAGCAGGCAACGAAAGCCCTGCCATGCCTGCCACCACCGTATCTGCCAAGGCGCCAGCAAGTGCAGGCGTGCAAAATGATGGCGTGGTAGATAACACAGGCAAAACCGCTGTGGACGAGGGTCAAACCATCTCTACCAAAGTAACCTTGACTAATGCCAATGGCAACCCTGCCTTGAAACTAGAATATACAGGCACGGCAGATGCAGCTGATATCGGCACGCCTACATTTAAAGATTATGATGAGACCAAAGGCAAGATTACTTATGATTCTGTCAATGGTACTATCAATGTGCCAAAAGGGGTGGATAGCTTTACTATCGATACGCCAATTAACGCAGATGGCAAGACCGAAACCGCCGAAAACATTAAGGTGAAAGTGGGCGGTGTAGATGCAAATCAACTCATTACCATTAACGACACTTCTAAGGGCGCTGCCACTATCGATAACAGCGCCAATGATGGCGTGAAAACCAAACCTGCATCAGAGGGTGGTAATTTAGTAACCACCGTCAAACTAGTGGCAGGTGCGCAAACCGAGCTTGCAATCAAACGCACAGGCACTGCCAGCAATGATGACTTTGATGCACCGAAGTTTAGCGATGGCGTAAAACTATCGACAGATGGCACCAAACTAACCGTGCCTGCAGGTGTAACCGAGTTTACCATCACTACCCCTGTCAAGACCGACAATCTAAGCGAAGGCAATGAAACGGTCAAATACACCGTAGGCGGCGTGGACGGTAATGAAGCGACCATCACCGATACCACACCTGCTTTGGCGGTGCAATCTATTACCAATGCCAATGCAGCCACTACAGTGGCAGAAGGCCAATCTATCCAGACCACGGTTACCCTAAATCGTGCATCTGATAAACAGACCGAGCTTGATTACAATCAAAACCTTGCTGGTGCAAATGCCGATGACTTTGACAAGGTAGAATTTAACAATGGCGTAAAACTATCGCAAGATGGTACTAAACTTATCGTGCCTGTAGGTGTAACCGAGTTTACCATCACCACCACAGTGAAGGCGGATAATGCGACCGAAGCCGCCGCCGAAAGCTTTAACTACACTGTGGGCGGTGAAACTAGCGGCACGGTAACCATCAACGACACCTCCAAAAAGCCAGCACCGACCCAGATTAGCAGCTTAATCATAAATGATGATGATGGCACAGGCAGTGAGGTAGGAATAGATGGGCAATATACAGGCAATATCTCCAATGGTGCGGTAACCAATGACACCACACCAACACTGACCATCACCTTAAATCAGGCGTTACAAACCAACGAAACTTTGCAATTGGTGCGCTATATTAAAGACCCAGTAACCAACAATCTAACTATAGACCGTGTTCTTGATAAGAGTGGGCTTAAGAAAAATGCCACTGATGATAAGGTATACACGCTTGAAGATGACTTGCAGTCAGTTACTACTGCTGGCACTGACTATGTGTACAAGGCTCGTGTTTTTGATAGCAATACCAAAGAAGAGTTTGCTGAAAAAACAGAGAGTATGCGCCTAGATACTGTTGCCGAGCAAGCGGTTGTAACTAGTTACGATCCAAAAACTCATATCTTGAAGGGGGTTAGCAAGGAAATTGGCGGCACTATCTTTGTTAGTAAAGATGGTAATGGCAAGTACAGTAGTGCTCCTAAGGCTGTTGTGGCCGAAAATGGTGAGTGGACAATGCAACTTGAAGGTAACGACATCCCTAAAGACCAAAATAGTGTCAATAATATTTACTGGAGCAGGAGAGATAAAAATGATATACCTGTAGCTATCAGTATGATTGACAAAGCTGGTAATCAACCAAAATCAATCATTAGTGATCTTTATGCATTTTATAATAATGAATATGCTGATGGAAGTGGTCGGGAAGGAAGTTTCTCCGCAGCAGACACGCCCATAAGCTCTACAGGCAAGCAGATGCCAAGTGGGGCGGGCAATGAAAGAAGGGGTGATATAGATAATAACAAAACGAAAAATTATCTTACTTCTTGGGATGATTCTGATGTCGATAATCAAACAATTTACGCCAGACAAATTACCACTTATGATACGAAACAAAGAAATGCTTTTGATGTGAGTATGGGTAAGGGGGATGATGCACTTTATGTTGCAGGTGATGTTACCTCCAATATCCGCATTGATATGGGCGATGGCAATGACTATTTGTATACGGGAGGTGAGTTTGGTACAGGTCATGGAGGTGTAAACACAATTTTGCACATGGGTGCTGGTAATGACACGGTGAAGATTGAGAAAAATTCATATATCACCACAATGACATTGGGCGATGGCAATGATGATTTGCGCATGGGCGGTCAACTTGGAAACTATAGCACTATCGATGCAGGGAATGGCAATGACCATGTGCATATTTCTGGACACAAGAATAACATTGCTGTGAATGCCCATTCTAAGATTGACATGGGCGATGGTAATGATACCTTGGTGATTGGTTACAATATATCTACCGATTCTACGATTAACTTGGGTGCAGGCAATGATGCATTCCATTATGGTTATGGCAGACTTGATGGTAAGGTGGATGGTGGTGAAGGCACTGATGTACTTCGTGTATTCAATACTGCCAACCAAAATGTAGTTATCAGCTCTGATAATATTACCAACTTTGAGCGTGTAGATATAACTGGTGAAAAACATTATGTCAACACATTTAGGGCGACAGATAAGCTATTTGTAAACAATAATTTTGCCGAGCATGGTGTAAATAAAGATATGCTATTAGATGGCGATACTGCAAATAGCAAATTAGAGCTATTAGACTCTAGTTTTTGGAACAAAGTTTCCACAAGTCTTGCCGATGCCAACGGTAATGCAGTTGCAAAGAAAGCAGAAGATATGTTTACTCTTGATGATGGGCGTACTGTGAAGGGTACAGTAGTTAATGGCGACACCAAGTACTACTATACCAATCAAGAAGGTGATATTACAGGTGAGCGTTATGAGGGTAATATCTACAATGTCTATACCACAACAAGCGATGCGCATAATCGACTGTTAGTGGACCTTGATGTTCAGGTTATATTATAATCTCACCAAAAAAACCGCTTCCA